>DESG01000086.1:5160-7140 GCA_002361175.1 Lachnoclostridium sp. UBA3320
TCGAGCCCTGTAGGTCCCATTTAAGCGGACACATTAATTTAATATGGCGGGATAGCTCAGTTGGCTAGAGCACACGGTTCATACCCGTGGTGTCAAGGGTTCAAATCCCTTTCCCGCTACTATAGACCTAGCTAATAATAGCTAGGTTTTACTTTTGTATGGAGGTGTCAATATGAGAGTTGGAATTGGCTATGATGTACATAGACTTATAGAGGGACGACAACTTGTCCTTGGAGGTGTTTTAATACCATATGAAAAAGGACTTCTTGGACATTCAGATGCAGATGTGCTTTTACACGCTATTATGGATTCACTTCTTGGCGCAGCGGCACTTGGTGATATAGGAAAGCATTTTCCAGACAGTGATGATAAGTACAAAGGCATATCAAGTCTTAGACTTCTGGAATATGTGGCAGCGCTTCTTAAAGAAAAGCACTACGTAATAGAAAATATTGATTCCACAATAATTGCACAAAAGCCAAAACTTGCTGAGTATATAGACAAAATGCGTGATAATATTGCAGATGTGCTTAAAATAGATAAAAATCAAGTCAATGTCAAAGCGACTACAGAAGAAGGGCTTGGTTTTACAGGCATGGGAGAAGGGATATCTGCACAGGCAATATGTTCTTTAAACGTAATTAGAAAGGAATAATACATGGAAAAAGAGAAAATGAGAAGTTCAAACATTGAACTGTTACGCAATGTTGCAATGTTAATGATTGTTTTATATCATATAATAGTTCACTGTGTGAATGTCCAGCTCACAAATAAGGATTCAATTGAAAGACTTTCAAATGGATTATTTAATCAGCCATTGTTTTATAAGAAATTGATGATTTTAGACACTTTTAATACATTTGGAATTATAGGAAATGTTATATTTATACTAATTTCTGGATATTTTATGGTTCACAAAGCAAGGGGGGGGAAAATTGATATAGTAAAAATTTCAAAAAAGTTATTATATCAATTAGGATTTGCTTCGATAGTTTTAACGATTGCTTCTACTATATGTTTTCATATAAAGAGCGATACATTCTTTAACTTAATAAATATTCAAGTTTTTAATTCCATGTCATGGTTTGTTGGATATTACTATGCAATAATACTGATAGCAAAGCTATTTTTAAATAATTTTTTACAAAAAGTTGATAATCAAGGATATATTTCATTTCTTGCAGTCAATTTTGCATTTATCCAGTTTGGCTGGTCAGGCGGTTTGGCAGATAGTTTTATATCAGGTCTCAGAACATTACTAAATGGAATCTTTCTTTATGCACTTGGAGGATATTTTAAAAAATATGACCCATTAAGCAAGTTAAGAACATATGTATTTTTCTTGACTATAATTATTACATATTTCTTTGTAAATTTATCTGCTTATAATGATACGAAGAATAGTATAGAAAATTATATCCGCAACAAAACAGAAGATGATTTTATCCAGAGTATTCCAGGATTTGCAAATTATAGTATCATTGTAATTATTATTGGAGTATGCTTATTTGAAATATTTAAGAGAATTAAAATTCCTCAAAATAAAATTTTAAATTATCTTGGTCAGTCAACATTTATGGTTTATCTATTGCATGACAATGGTTTTTTTTACAGTATTTTTGATACGCAGGATTGGATTACATTGTTATACTATTATCCATATAGATTTATTTTAAAAATTTTTGTTTGGTCGGTTGGGGTATTTGCATGCGGAGTAGCAGCATATACATTTTATATTACATTAGTTAAACTATTTCATAAATATAACTGGATTTTATATAAGAAAAAGGAAAAATAATATAAACCATGTCTAAAGTTATGACAATGTATATATGTAAGGGAATTCCAATGGAAATGACGTCATATACCGGAGGGCAAATTAATGAATGTAACAGAGCTGGAAAAATGTATTGATATGTATGGAAATGATATTTATACATTTTGTATGCATCTGGCTTCTGACTACTCTTCACGGCAAGC
>DESG01000058.1 GCA_002361175.1 Lachnoclostridium sp. UBA3320
TATATCATTATTATACTAGGAGAATTCAATATGAAAGATATCCATGAAAATGATAGAGAGTGCATAAATATAAAACTGCGGGAAGTATTTGATGGAAAAATTGTACGCAAAGATTTAACAAAACATATTAAAGAAGGTGCAAATGTACCTGTTTATGTTTTAGAATACTTGCTTGGTCAGTACTGTAATTCAGATGATGAGGCAATTATCGAAAGAGGAGTAGCTACTGTAAAAAGCATATTGTGTAATAACTATGTGCGTCCAGACGAAGCGCAGAAGGTGCTTTCTGTACTTCGCCAAAAAGGTTCTCATACCGTAATTGATATGATTACAGTAGAACTCAATATGAAGCTTGATATGTACGAGGCATCTTTTTCTAATTTGGGATTATCAAAGATCCCTATTTCAGAAGAGTATCCAGAACAGTATGATAGGCTTCTTTGCGGTGGTATATGGTGTATTGTTCAGCTTGAATATGGAACAGAAGGAGACCAAGACTTTGGGATAGTAGATAGAGATGGTGCAGAACTTCGTTCAAAAAAAGCTAAGCAGAAAGATATATCACCAGTATCTATTACTAAACTTACACCAATTCAAATGCCTAATGTAGATATGAGTCAGTTAAAAGCTGGGAGAAGTGAGTTTACAAAGGATGAGTGGATTGATATTCTTCTTCGTTCGACCGGTATGGAACCTGATGAATTTACATATCGTGAAAAGTGGCTTTTGCTTACTAGAATGCTTCCATTAGTAGAAAATAATTTTAATTTTTGTGAACTTGGACCTAGAAGTACAGGTAAATCACATCTTTATAAAGAAGTTTCACCGAATAGTATTTTGGTGTCAGGAGGTCAGACAACAGTAGCTAACCTTTTTTATAATATGGGACGTAAAACTATGGGACTAGTAGGATTGTGGGATGTTGTGGCATTTGATGAGGTGGCTGGAATTAACTTTAAGGATAAAGATGGCATTCAGATAATGAAGGACTATATGGCTTCGGGATCATTTGCAAGGGGGAAGGAAGAAAAAGCAGCATCTGCGTCTATGGTATTTGTTGGAAATATTAATCAAAGTGTGGATGTACTTCTTAAAACGTCAAGCCTGTTTGACCCATTCCCACCAGAAATGGGGGCGATACAGCTTTTTTGGATAGAATGCATTGTTATAATCCTGGTTGGGAAATTCCTAAGTTTAGACCGGAACATTTTACTAATGACTATGGATTTATTACAGATTATCTAGCAGGATTTGTTAGAGAATTCAGAAAAGAACAATTTGGAGATTCTATTGATAAATACTTTCGCTTAGGAAAGAATCTTAACCAACGGGACACCATTGCTGTAAGAAAAATGGTAGATGGATATCTAAAATTAATATATCCGGATGGTAATTTTGATAAAGAAGATGTTGAAGAGATTCTTAAGTTAGCTCTTGAAATGAGAAGACGTGTTAAAGAGCAATTAAAGAAGCTTGGTGGAATGGAATTCTATGATGTGAATTTTTCTTATATTGACATGGAAGATATGTCTGAACATTATGTATCTGTGCCAGAACAAGGAGGTGGCAAACTTATTCCGGAAGGTATGCTTAATCCGGGACAGGTTTATACTGTATCTCATGGAAAATCAGATATGATAGGTGTATTTAGACTTGAATCCCAAATATTACCGGGAAATGGAAAATTTGATCGGACTGGTCTTGGAAGTGACAGAGAATGTAAAGAGGCAGTGGATACAGCGTTTAACTTTTTAAGAGCAAATGGAAATAGAATCAGTGGCTCACTTGGAGTATTGAATAAAGATTTTATAATCAATTATCAAGATCTACAGGGAATTGGTATGACAAAGAAGCTGGCATTGCCAACACTTATAGCGTTATGCTCCATAGCACTTAGTAGACCAGTGCAGAGCTCAATGGTTGTTATTGGAGATTTTAGTATTGGTGGTACAATTATGAAAGCGGAGAATCTACCTAGCACATTACAGATTTGTCTTGATAGTGGAGCAAAAAAAGTTCTGCTTCCTACTACTTCATTTGCTGATATGGCTACCGTGCCGCCAGAATTGATGAGTGCTTTTCAGCTGATTCCATATTCAAGTGCAGAGGATGCTGTATTTAAAGCATTGGGGGTTGAATAAGAGTGTCATTTATAACAAAAAAAGAAGAAGGAACATTTTTACTACTCTTCAATAGATCTGGATATGTATTAGATTTTACGGATAATACATTTGATGTTTTTACTACTGCGAGTGTAGGTGAGCCAATAAAGACAAAATATGGTTTATCAAAAGGAAAGTCATTAGTGGCATACTTGAATGAGGCTGATGATGCACAACGTACAAAGTTGATTCTAGATTTATTCCATCATTATGAAGATAAGATGGAATACGAATACAATAAAGATTATGAAGATTTAGCATGTTGGAATAACACATCAAGATATGATGAGAAGTATGCCAAGATATATAGTAAATGTAAGGAAATTGTGGCTCGACTTGATGGAAGTGCGATTGTAATTGCTCAAACAGCGGAAAGCTTAAAATCTAAGTTCTCAAGTGAGTATTTATCAAAGCAAATAGATTTGATGGTGGAAATGCAGACAAAAAATCCGACGAATGCAATTGGCATGGCAAAGGAGTTAATTGAAAGCTGCTGTAAAACCATTCTTGAAGAAATGCAGATATCTTATACTAAAGATGATGATGTGCCACAACTGGCAGATAAAACTATGAAAGCGTTGAATTTGCTCCCATCAAATGTACAACCTACAGACAGAGGAGCAGATGCTATTAAGGCGGTACTCGGTAATTTAAGAGCAATTCCTACTAAATTAGCAGAAATTAGAAATCCTTTTGGAAGTGGACACGGAAAGAGTGCATCGTTTCAAGGACTTGAAGTAAGACACGCAAAACTCGCAGTCGGAAGTAGCATAACATTTGTTGACTTCATTTGGAGTACTTATGAAAGTCAGAATTGTACCTAATTCCGTGAACTGTTATTTTGGTGTACGAGGAGGGATAGATTATGTCATATGATTATAAAGCATCCAAAAGTAGAGTGGATGAAATATTATCATCAAAGACAGAAATTGTAAAAAAAGATAGAATACCTGCAAATGATTCTGAATTTACATATTCAAATGGGATAAAGTCTTGGGTTGGAGCTATCTTTATTGATATGGTTGGTTCAAGTGATTTATGTAAAACAGCTGATGAGAAAACAGCTAGAGTTTTCAGGGCTTTTTGTTCCGAAATTATTGCAATACTGAAAGATGATTCTAATTATAGGCAGATAGGTATTAGGGGTGATTGCGTATATAGTATAAATACAACTCAGTATAGAAATGATTTAGTTGAAATGTTCAATTCGGCTGTACGAATACATACATTTATGAAAATGTATCGTAAACAGTTACAAAACTTCGGATATGAGCCAATAAAGGCAGGCATTGGACTTGGGTGTTCAGAAGACTTAATAATTAAAGCTGGTCAGTCTGGAAGCGGAATAAATGATAAGATTTGGATTGGGCAAGCTGTTATAGATGCCTCCAAATTGGGAGATAAAGCATATAGAAATGGTATTGAACCAATTGCAATGAGTAAGTTGTTTTATGATAATGTCCATGAAGAACTTGAGAAAGAAAATGAAGAATATAAAACTTGGATAAAACCTCATAAATCAATTGAGTATAGCTATTACTCTAACGTAGATTTCTATCACTGTGATGTAATCTATACGGACTTTGATGAATGGGTAAAAAGTAATGTTTAGGGAGAATTAGCGTGGGAAAAAACAAAACAAAGCAAAGACAACCGAATATAGTAGATTCTCCAGAAAACAATTCTAATAATGCTTCTGATGAATTAGAATATGCACTTAATGTCTTGGATAGAGTCGATATGTGGATTGGCAGTTGTGATAACAAACTTGGTATATTGATGGGGATTATCGGAGTTGTATTAACTATTTGTATTACATCTGATTCTGTCAATTCATTTTTCGTATTTATAAAAAACTTATATGTTAGAGTTGTGGGAAGCAAAGATGCACAAGCTGCACTTTTTCTATTTCTTGTTGGTATAGCTGTTGTATTGTGGGCAGTAGCTGCTTATTATCTTGTAAAAGCATTGTTTGCCCGTATCAATACTGAAGATTTTAAACAAGAACAATTACATAATGAATCTAATATTTTCTTTGGAAGCATATCTGCAAGAAAGTATAAAGATTTCAAGAAATCATTTCTGTCTCAAACAAATGATGACAAAATAAGTGATGTTCTGTCGCAGATTTTTATTAATTCTAATATTGCACAGATTAAACACAAGTATTATAACAAAGGTTTATTCATAGTAATAATAGCTTCGTTATTTACGGTAATTTTGCTTTTATTAGGTTCAATACTGTAATAATTTGATTGGGAGGATTTTTGGAGATACATTATCTTCAAAGATATAATTTAAAAGAGAATGTTGATACATCAGACATAATGCTGTTGCTTTCCCGTTTATATAACTATAACATGGATTAGTTTTTCTTGATCCTTATAAGAAAACAAGTTTTAGCATTATGGATTTATTCAAGTAAAACGACAGGAGGATTATATCATGGAACGAGTAGTTAAATTCCTGAAAGAGGCAGAGACATATTATTTGGCAACAGTAGAAGGTAATCAGCCAAGAGTAAGACCTTTTGGAACTGCCCACATTTTTGAGGGTAAGCTTTATATTCAGACAGGCAAGGTAAAGGATGTTTCAAAGCAGATTCATGCTAATCCAAAGGTAGAAATTTGCGCATTTAAGAATGGGGAGTGGCTGCGTATAGCAGGCGAACTTGTAGAAGATGACCGCAGAGAGGCAAGACAGTCTATGCTTGATGCATACCCATCTTTGCAGAAGATGTATTCCGCAGATGATGGCAATACAGAGGTATTTTATTTTGAAAATGGCACAGCTACATTTTCATCATTTACACATGAACCGGAAGTTGTGAAGTTCTAAAAGGTATCAGAGGTATGGCAAAAAATAAGAAAGCAAAGATACATAAAAAGATAGATGGTCAGCTTTTGCAGATGAATAAAAAGTTCAGTAATCTCAAGATGAAGCAGAAGGACAAGATTACAGGATGGGTGTATGAGGAATATAAGAAGTATGTTACTGAGAATGAGAAAACACCTGATTCTGTGGCAGATGAACATATCATAGAGGCTGTTCTTGATAAAATACACGAAGCACAGATATGGATTCCGGATGATGAGATATACAGCTATTATCATAGTAAGAAACCACATCTTCAGAGACGTTTGGATAATGAAAAAGCAATCAAATTCAAGTCATATGTCAGTTTTTATAACAGTATTGTGGATCAGGACAAGACTTCTGTCATTATATGCAATCTAAAGCATGAGATTATTTATATGAATCCAGCAGCAGTACTTAACTATTCAAAATATGGAGGAGACAAACTGATAGGAAGAAGCCTGTTGGATTGTCATAATCCAGAATCAAGGGAAAAGATACAACAGGTGGTTGATTGGTTTGCGGCAGATGAAAGCCACAACATTGTTTACACATTTCATAATGAGAAACAGAATAAGGATGTCTATATGGTGGCTCTCAGAGATGAAGGAAAACTAATCGGGTATTATGAGAAACATGAGTATCGAGATGCAGAAACGATGAAACAGTATGATTTGTGGTGATTTTATGACGAAGGATGAATGGTATAAACAACTGTTTGAAAGACTTGGTCATTCCAAGTTCCGTAGCAGTTTTCACTTGAAACAGAAAGATATTGATTACATAAATGAAAAGGGACTTGATACCATCAGACAACACGCTGCGGATTTTATTGCAAAGAGGGAAGCTCCGGCA
>DESG01000002.1 GCA_002361175.1 Lachnoclostridium sp. UBA3320
AGAGAATAAAAACATGGAAAAAGAATATATAGGCAATACAGGCTTGCATGATAATATTATGGCAAACGGACGAGAGTTTTCTGGAAATTATACTGGCGAGGTCTTAAGAAGTATGAAATTAGTTAATTGTATATTCAAGGAAACAATATTTAATGATGCGGCAGTAACTGGTTCTAAATTTGAAAAATGTACATTTGATAATTGTGAGATGGATCAAGGAGATTTTGAATATTCTGATTTTTTGGGTTGCTCTCTGTCTTCAAAACATTCTATTTCCATTTCCTTTAATAATAGCAACTTTATAGATACAAAAATAAATGGAATTACATTTAATTCTAGTACTTTCACGAATGCTTTTTTTGATGATGTTTATTTTTCTGGTGTAACAATTAATAATTGTACATTAGAAGCAGTTACATTTTATCATTGCCATTTTCCGAATACAATCTTAACTAATTTAAATCTAGATTTTTCTGAATTTGTAGATCCCGATTTTCAGAACAGCATATTTCCACAATCACAGATTTTAAATACATTTGGTCTGCTTCAATATATGATGTCTACAAAAAAGACGTTTGAATTGGGGGATCATAATGGCAACCAAACAATGAATTCAGATGTGTATATAAATGAAGAACTTCCTAAAATACTAAATAAATTAATTGAGTCGGATAATATGAATATGTATGGAAAAAAGTTTGCTATAATTAATATACTTTTGGCTTATAGAGAAAAACAAGAAGCTTTGTGCTATTTAAGGAAAGCTTTTCAAGAAGCAGCTTTGTTTGACGACTTGCGTATGACAAGATATTATTGTAAACTTATTAGTTTTAGTGAATTATTTACAATGGGAGAGAGGAGAAAGTTATATAATGATATAAATAGTTTCTTTAATATGGAAGTCATGTCTCCATGGAAACTAAAGAATTACTCTAGACAAATGGGAGAAATCCGCTATACATTACTCAAGGAGAACACACTTCCGACATTAATCTTTTACGCCGCTACAAATTTAATAAATGAGAGCATCGGCAAAGTTGGTATTTTAATGGATCATATACTTTCTATTTCAAAAAAATATAGAAAGACTCATTTACGTGATATAAAAATAGAAATTACTCAAAATTCTCCCATACATCTTACAATATATTTTACTGAAACAATAGAGAACATAGCGGCATTTTTTAAAGATCTCAAAAATTTATCAAGTACTTTTTTGCCAGATTCTTATTCAAAAAATAAATTAGATCTGCAAAACTATATTAACGAGGATATTTGCCGTTATATAAAAATATACTATGAACAAAATATTAGTTTTAAATTTATTGGTGTTCAAGTTGAAAATTGGAAACAGGAATATGGAAAATTTTTTCAGATAGAAGGTTAATTATTTATGGCAAAAACATATCATTTTAAAGGTGGTTATATTCAAACTGGTAATAAAATAGAGAAACCACATTCTTTATATAAAATAGTATGCATTACTTGGTTTTTTTTAACTTTTTTTTTAGTTTTTAAGTTTACAGAAGATGTTTTTGCGTGTAGCTTATCTGTTATAAATTATTATGAAGTAATATCATTAGGTGCAGTATTTGCAACAATAGGATCATCTTTAATTAGCATAACTTCTTTGTCCAGTAGCTATTTTTTTGAGGAATACAAAAAGACTCACGAGATTCTGCTTTCTTATAACAATAATGTTAAAACTGCTAATGCTTGGAATTTTATACAGAATAGTAAAATTTTGATAAAAAGTTCTAAGCATATAATTGCATATAAAAGAATCCCACTTGAAATAGTTTTTGAATTTGGAACAAGCAATTTGTCAGTTGTTATTCCATCAAGCAAAAAGGAACTTACTGTTTTAAAGTTAATCTCAAGTTTCATTAAAATGAAAATTAGTGAAAAAATATATTTTGAAAGGTTAGCTCAAAATAGCTCTTCTTTGGAGAAAAGTGGCTTATTTGTTTGGGAATGTACTGTATATATGTTAAAAACTGCTCTATTATATAAAATTTTTGTTTTTTTAACTATATTAGGTGGTATGTTCTTTTTGTCAGGTCTGATTGCAATTTTCATTTATTCATAGTTATCTTCAAAACATTATCCTCACAATAGTGGCAAGAAGGTCCTAAAGGAACTCGATATTTTTTGCATATTTTTTCTGCCGTTTCCCAAATATACAATACTTCAGCGCTGCTAGGTGCAAGATAATCTTCTAATTCTCCGTCAGGTTTAAAAAGTGATAAAATCGGCGAAACTCCTATACGACATAAGTATTCAATCCCCTGAATTGTACTTTCTGTTGGTTCTAAACCAACAATCAAAGCACTCCTAACACTACCACTTTTTTTCCAAATATTTATAGCTGTACGAAATGCCGCATCATATCTTTCAAAAGGAATGCTACCCTTTCCTGGCATTATTTTTTTTGCATATTCTCTGTTATATATTTCAAGGTTAAAGGATACTTCTGTAACCCCTGCCTCTTTTAGCTGAGAAAGAATGGAGCAATCTACAGGCGGAATAGACATTAAATAAATATTTTTTTTATATTTCTTTTGAATAGACGTTACTATCTGAATGATTTTTTTAAAATCATCAGATGGCTCAAATGATCCACCTCCAACTAAAAAATGATTTAATTCTGGAAGTTTTTTATAGGTATCTAGAACTTCTTCAATATCTTTTAGTGAATAATCACTTCCCCTTTCTATTCCACAAAAACGACAACCAATATGTTTGTTTTTAAAATAGCAGCCAGATCTGGCATGTATACGAAGTCGATCAACTCCCATATAACTAATGGCATAATATGGTATTCCTGATTTAGTTAGTTTTTTGGCATTCGAATCTATTGTACGCACCTGGACATGAGCGATTTTTTTATTATAATATTTTAATATATAACTCTTACCATCAAAATCTATCTCAAAAGGACTCAGTTCACTAAAAGACACCATAAAGGGAACATTGATACAAATTGCATTATCTATTGTAAGATCTAATGCATAGAACATTTTATAATTGGGTCCACCCTTTTTTTGTAATTCTTTAAGAGATGCTCTAGATAAATAAACACCTTGATTTAAGATAGCAATTTTAAAACGTTTGAGTTGTTCTGACCATGACGTTTCAGTATCTAAACCCCATTCAAGATAAAAACCATTATATAACCGTAATTTCCCGTCTGGAGAAATACAAGTAATATTTGTTCCAAATATCAACTTATAAAGGTATGTATCAAATTCCATGTGCAGTGTCCAGTCAATATCATCATCAAGGACAGCAGAGATTTCTGGACAATGAAAACCACGTTTCCACAAATAATATGCTTTTGCAAATGTAACCGGAGTATAATTAATTCCCAAGAAGCTTTCTGACACATCAAATGAAGAAGGAATCTCATTGATTATATCATTATAAAAAGCATCTATATTCATCTCCTGAAGCGTTGAAAGGTTATTCTTTTTCAATGCCCTGTTTAAAAGAAATGTTGATGATTGGAACCGAGGATTTATTTCCATAAAATAAACCGCATCTCCAGATATTAAAAAGTCAATTCCACAAACCCCCCTATATCCAATATGTGAAAGCCGCATACCAATCTTTATTGAATATTGATAAATTTTATCATGCACTTTTTTATCTATTCTTTTCGTAGCAACAAAATCACCACCATCATAACATAATCTATGCTCAAAATGCTCTATGATTTGAATTGAGGGTGGAAAATATTGAACCGTATTAGAATAAATTATCAGATGTGTATTTACAGAAATGCTATTTTTAATGAATGGAGTTATCATAACAACATAATCCTCATCTGGTTCAGGGATAAATTGTGCTAAGTCTTCATTATCTCTTATCAACCAAGTACCAGAACCACCACAGGAAAAGGTTCCCTGCAAGACAAATTGTTCGTAATTAGGAAAAGCTTGGCAAAACATTTTATAATCTAATTCAGTATCAATAAATGTTGAAAATGGAATTGTCGGAACAAAGGTTGATGTCCATAGCTTAGTATATAGTTTGTTTTCTAAAATATTTGTAATCGAACTGTCATTAACGCAAATTGCCCGTTCCTTAACTTCTTTACTAATTTCAATCATTTCTCCAGGATAATATCCCATAAATTTTATATCTGCATCTTTTGCAATAAGCATATTAGCTATTCTTGAAACGAAAGAATACCATTCCTTATTTTCCTTTCCATAATCAATTCTACAAGAAGTAGTCTTGTCCAAACTATAGTTGTTATCTTTGTTGCTACCAAAAATTGTTATAGAAGCAAAAAAGAAATTTTTTGCTTCCGCTATTTCAGATTCTCTTATACCAATCCAAACAATCTTGTCTTTTTCCATGTTTTTATTCTCT
>DESG01000065.1 GCA_002361175.1 Lachnoclostridium sp. UBA3320
ATTTTTCCACCTGTGCGGTTGAAATTTAAAATAGAAAAATTGATACCAGAAATCAAAATTCATCTATATATTGTATGTCAAATGTAAAATTATTGCAAAATATAGTATTTATTTTTCATAAAATCAATATTGCTATTTGATTGAATAATATTTACATGAATATGATACAAATTTTAGTTGCATTCATAGTTTCCAACCGCACAGGTGGAAAATTTGTCTTGACAAAGTGGTTCATTTTACATATATAACAAGGTGATAATTAGAGGAGAATGCGTTTCTCGATACACCTAATCCTTTATAATTCATCATATAGACAACATATTAAAATTTCATTTGTTATTTTTTTGGAGGTGTTTATATTGAGTTCATTTGTTGCTGAATTAAACAATGGTTTTTCAACAAAACCAGAAGAGAATGTATTCTCAAGTATATGGAATGAGTATGAGCGTGTAATTATGCAAAGCTTAATTACATCATTTGGATTAGACTTTCTTGTTCATGACCAGCATGGTGGAGATGTTGATACCATTCATAATGTTAGAGAAATTGGAAAAGACCCAAACATGACATATAAAAATGCTCAAAATCAGGCAGATTATGTCAATAGAGGAGAGTATAATACTCATGAATATCATCAAGACCCACGTTATATTTCTATTAACAAGAAGGTTAATGAAAGCAAGAAGAAAGGAACATTAACAGATGCTTATACTGGGCAAACAGTAGCACAAAATGCAAATATAGATTTAGACCATGTTATTTCTGCGAAGGGAATTCATGATGACTCAGGTCGTATATTAGCAGGTCTTAATGGAACTGACCTAGCTAATTGTGATGAAAATCTTAAACCTACAGATAGAAGTATAAATCGTTCCATGCAAGATAAGGACATGGAAGATTATCTACAAAAGTTGGAGGCAGAACGTCCACAGAGACAATCCAGAATTAGTGAGTTAAAGGCAAAAGGTTCTTTATCTGACAAGGAACGTAAGGAACTTGCTAAACTGAAAAAACTTGAACAAATTAATCCAGACAAGATGAGAGCAGAGTATAAAAAAGCTCGCTCTGCTTATGAAGCAAAACTTGCAAAAGCTTATTACACAAGTCCTAAATTTTTAAAAGATACAGCTGTAGCTGCTGGTAGTCGTGGAGCAGAAATGGGAATGCGTCAGGCTATTGGATTTGTATTTGTAGAAATATGGATGTCATCAAAAGAAGAGATTAAAGCTTTGCCGCCAGGAAAAAATTTGAAAGATATGCTTGAAGCGGTTGCTAGTGGAGTTAAGAAAGGTGTTGAAAATGCGAAGGTAAAATATAAAGAAATTTTAGCTAAGTTTGGAGAAGGTTTCTTATCAGGAGCATTAGCAAGTTTAACAACAACAATATGTAATATATTTTTTACAACAGCTAAAAATTTGGTTAAGTGTATTCGTCAGATTTACGCATCTGTTGTTGAGGCTGGAAAGATTTTATTATTTAATCCAGATAATCTTCTGTTTGGAGATAGAATAAAAACTTCTACGATTATCTTAGCTACAGGTGCGAGTATCCTAGTAGGAACAGCCGTTGGTGAGTTGATTCAAAAAACTCCTATAGCAAACATTCCAGGAGTTGGTACGTTTGTTACTGCATTTTGTTCATCCTTAATAAGTGGACTTGTTTCATGTACACTTCTTGTTTTTTTGGATAGAAGTAAATTTATGAATAAGGTAGTAAATGCATTAAATAGAATTCCATCAGAAGTAAATAATTATAAAGAAATAGCAGATACCTTAGAGATATTGGCCGCTAAACTTGAAAATCTCGATATTGCAAAGTTCCGTGTCGAAACTGAAAAGTACAGAAACATTGCAACAAAAATTGGGGTCACGGAGTCGGAACAAGAACTTAACGATTTATTACTTTCTGCGTATAATGTGTTTGATATTAAAATTTCTTGGAAAGGTGATTTTAATACTTTTATGGGCAATAAATCAAATTACTTGGTTTTTGAATAATGTTTAAGTGTACTTGTTGTGGTGAGTGTTGCCGAAACCTTGATAAATCTAATTTCTATAAGGAATTGGATATAGGAGATGGAACTTGCAAATACCTAGATGGAAATAAGTGTTCCATATATGATGAACGACCATTGCTATGTAGAATTGACAAAAGTTATGAAGTTTATTTTAAGGAATACTACTCAAGAGAAGAATACTATGAGTTGAATTACAATGTATGTAAGCAATTACAAAATAAAGGAGGATGATTATATGCCATTACCATTGATTATTGGAGGTATAGCTGCAATTGCTGGTGCTGCTGGAGTTGGTTCTGGAATTCATGGTGGTATTAAAATGAAAGAAGCAAATGACACTATGAAGTCTGCAAAGAATAAGCAAGAAAAGGCTGTTGCTTTATTTAAAAAGAGAAATTCAGAGACTACTGAGTTGATGGATTCTATTGGAAAACAGGAACTTGAAATCTTGAGTAGCTTTAAGGACTTTTCGGATATAATTGAAAAGATACAGGGTAGACCTGATTTTAAAGCTTATAAAAGAGATGGAATTAATCTTCCAGGGTATGAAGCAGAGGAACTGAAAAAAGTATCAGTTGGAGCTGGTGTACTTTTAGGTGGTATTGGTGGTGCAGCAGTTGGTGCTGCTGGAGGTTTTGCGGCTGCTGGAGCAACAACATCAGCTGTTATGGCACTTGGTGCAGCATCAACAGGAACTGCAATTTCATCATTAAGTGGTGTTGCAGCAACAAACGCAACTCTTGCAGCGTTAGGAGGTGGGTCTCTTGCCGTTGGTGGAGGTGGAATGGCACTTGGTACGGCTGTGTTAGGTGGTGCGACATTAGGTATAGGACTTCTTGTTGGCGGTATTATTTTTAATGTAACAGGCTCGGAATTATCCGATAAAGCAGACGAAGCGTACACCCAAGCTAAAAAAACGGAAAAAGAAGTGAATAAGATTGTTGAATACTTTGATGAGTTATCATCTGTAGCAGAGCCGTTTAAGACATATCTTACTGAAATCGAGAAACAATATAGAAAAAGACTTGCCACATTAGACCATGTTGTTAATTTTTCTGAAAAGATACAATGGTCTGAGTTTACTAATAAAGAAAAACAGATGACAGAAAATACAGTTCTTCTTGTAGGTCTTCTATATGAAATGTGTAAAACAAGTTTGGTTCTTAAAGCTCAGGATGGAGATGGGCTTAATTCCGTAAACAAGAATACAGTAAATACTATGATTTACAATGCCAATAAAGTTTTAGATGAAATTAAAAATACAGTATAGGAGAAGAAGGCTATAATAACGTGAGTTCGATAAAATAAAAATCCATAAGCAAAGATTAGCTAGTCAAGCTGCCAAAGATGAGGAATTGAGCAAATTAATAAATGAGCTAATACAATCTAATCTTGAAAAAGAAAATAATATAAAAGAACTTAAAACTACAATGGCTAAAATTGACGAAAAAGCAAGTAAAAAGGAAACTATAATTTCTTATGTTATTGGTACTGTAGTATTAATAATTACTATTGTTCAGTTTTTTATTTGATATTATTTATATGTTGATGCTATTTTTTGTTATAAGCATCAATATATGCAAACTGATTTATAAAAAGGTTTAACCGCTAGTTACGTAAAGTAACGTGAGTTCGATAAAAATAAAAGTCCATAAGCCTTATTTTATGGTATAATTTAACTGATAACAAAAAATTACCAAAGGAGAACAAGCTTATGGACGATTTAATTATATCAGTATTTTATGAAATTGACAACTTTTGTAAAGAATTTATTCCTTATATGGAACAACAATGTATCCAAAATGATAACAGCCCTGTATCCCTTGAACTTCCAAGCCGTCTTTGTTTAAGTGAGGCAATGACCATATGTGCTGTATTCCATTTGTCTGGATACAGGACATTTAAGTGGTTTTACCAGAGGCTGATTTTAAAAACTTACAAAAAATTCTTTCCAAATCTTGTAAGTTATAACCGTTTTGTGGAGCTTATGCCATATACTGCACTCCCGATGGCGTTTTTTGCCTGTTCACGTGGTGGGAAATGTACTGGCACAAGTTTTGTGGATTCTACAACCATTGATGTCTGTGACAACCACAGGATAAAACAGCACAAGGTATTTAAAGACATTGCACAGAGAGGTAAAAGTTCCACGGGCTGGTTTTATGGTTTTAAACTGCATATTTCCATAAATGACTGCGGAGAAATACTTGGTTTTTGTCTTACGCTAGGGAATAAAGATGACAGGGATCCTAAAGTTATGGAACATCTTACAAAAAATATTTTTGGCAAACTTTTTGCAGACAAGGGATATATTTCAAAAAAATTAGCTGCTCAGCTTCAGGAAAATGGCATCCAGCTGGTTACAAAACAAAAAAAGAATGCAAAAACCAAAAGCCTTATGGAACTTTCTGATAAAATACTCCTGAGAAAGCGTGCTGTAATAGAATCTGTGAATGACTTTCTCAAAAATATATGCCAGATAGAACATTCCAGACACAGGAGCTGCTGCAATTTCGTAGTAAATTTAGTTTCTGGCATTGCTGCATATTCTTTTTTGCCTAAGAAACCATCTATACAGCCATAGAATAATGCAATTCCATGCAGGATTTTATAATTACAAAATCGAATATATGTTCTATTGATGCAATGCCGACAAAAGAATTGTTGTATCATAATAAACTAATATTTTAGGATTTATGTTTCATCTCATTTTTTGTCGAACTCACGTTAAAGAAATTAAAAGCATTAGGGTGGAAAGCTCCTGAAAACATGACAACAGTTTTGGCTTAATATATTGCTATTTTACTCCAAAGTAATTTATGCAATTTTGGGGGTAAGGGGGGAACTATGCCATTTTTTGGTTAAATATTAAGTATGGTTTCATAGTAAATATTTTTCAACACATCTATTGCTGGTTTATGCTGAAACAAAAATTAAAAAAATGGGGGTAGTCTGCCCATTTGACACGTTAGACTAAGTTAAGCATTTTTATGAAGGCATATTATGTATAAATAATATGGTGCCAAGATACATATTAATGTATCAAAAAATCCTACAATATATATTCTTTGTTATATACCCAAGTAAAGTTACACTATCCGATTAAAGAAAAATTGTTGCAATGTGTTGACAAGTCGTGTATAATCAGAATTACTAAACATCTAAAGCTGTTTTGGGTAAGTTTGGTATTTTTAGTGCAGGACAAGCTTAACAGAAACACCTTTTATTTGTATTAACATAAAGTAAAGAGAAGATACATATGGATAGTGATGTGAAGATACATTATTACAAGATAGCCTGAGAAATAGGTAGATATTACATCTATAATTCCTGTAGAGGCGAGTGTTTGCAACTATAGCATACAAAAGGATGGATGGTCTGGTTGATAAAAGGAATAAAGAAATCATTTTTTGAATTATATGAATATATAGAGAATGATAGACAGATACGAAATGTCATTTTTAATATATTAGATTTTATACTGTTACTTATATATGCTGGGATTTCATATAATAATGGTTTAGATAAGATTAAATCTTTACAGGAATTTGCAGCTAAAATAGAAACTTCTGCAATTCAAAATCCAACATTGCAAAGTACTAATATATTTTTAGAATCGGGTGCAGTATTGTTAGTTTGGTTAAATTTGATTGTATTAATGAGAAATCATATAAGTTTATATAAGAAAATTAGAAAGTATAAAGAGGATTATATGATAAAACAAAGAGAAAAGAAAAGAGTAGTTGATAATGTTCTATTTCCAGCATGGCAATATTGTTTATATATAGTGTGGATGGCATATTTGGTTATCGGAGTAGTACTATTATGTGTATACATTGCAGGGAAGAATGTAATTCATCCAATAGGACTTGTTGCAATTTCTACAACAACAGCAACATTAATATTAGGGATAATTGCAGATATGGAAAATTTTTTACATATTCAACCAGTAGCTTATGAAAGAAGAAAGGAGTGATGAATAATGACATTAAAAATTTCAGTTATATTTATTGTCTTCTTTGTTGCAAGTGTAATAATAGATATAATTCAAAATGTAAAATTTAAAGAAAAGTTAAATGTTCAAAACTTAGATATTATTCTTGGAAATCATGATAAAATTGATGTAAAAGCAGAGCTTTTTAAGGAAAAGGATTTTTTCAAATTAGTAAACACAGGAAAAAGTCCATCTGAAATAAGAAAAATTGATTTTATTCGATATAGTAAAAATGAAGATTATTTTTTAAAAATCAGGTAAGGATATTATGGAAAATTTTTATGAAAAAATATGGCAAAATGTGAGGATTGCATGTAAATTTGCTGAAAATGAAGAAATATGGTTTGATGAAACAAAAAGAGAGTTGTATGAAAGAAAATGCAATGAACTTATTGCTATTGTTAATCAGTATATGGACGAATCTTCTGATATATTAGACAGACATAAAATGGCTGCTATTTTAATTATTGCAATAATCAAATCAGAACCATTAGTATGTAAAAAAGTAAATTCAGATTATGTTTTTGTTGCAAATTATGTTATTGCTACAGAGATTGGCTTATCATATATGCGAGAGCTTTTTAATGAAACATTAGAAGAATTAGGAGAAAATTTAATAGATAAATATTTTTTTCCTGAATCATGGACTTGTGAAAATGATTATTTCAGAGTTTTTTATAGAAATTTGTATTTTACTGATACAAATATAGAATGGGGATTAAATCCCTTGGATATTGCTGAAAAATTATTTTTACTGGAATACATTACATTATTAAAAAAAGGAGTAAATCCTGAAAAATTAAATACAAATGAAAAAAGCAAGTAGCTTTTGGAGCTACTACTTTTTTTGTTGGTCACTAGTAAAAATGTTAAAAAATTCAAATATTATATTTTGGTATATTGCTCTTAATGTGTAACATTATAGACTTCTCTACATATATTCTATCTTGTCTCTTTTCATATTACATATAAGATTTATACAGACAGGTGCGCTCTCGCTTTACAGAAAGCGCAGTGTCCGTATAAATACATCTAAAAGATTAATTAATAATATTTTTAACATAAAAGTCTGTCACATTGTATAAGCCCCCAACCTTGCCGTGAGTGTGGATATCCGAGGTCATAAGCTGTATTGCGAAGATGAAGTTTTACATCTTTATTGCTCATATTTGGGTGTTTTTGAAGAAGTAGTGCAATACAGCCACTTACTACAGGTGTTGACATAGAAGTACCACTGCGTGATGTGTAGTATGTTTTAAGTTGGCTGTCTCTATTAAAATGCCGATTTAGTGAAATAAATGAGGATTTACTTACAGGCATACAACTTATTACATTAGATCCTGGTGCAACAATATCAGGCTTTTTAATACATGAACTTGTCGGACCACGCCCAGAGTAATCTCTGCCTTTGCCATGCTGCATTACATCAGATGCGCCAACAGTTATAATTTTACGGCTATTGCCAGGTGCTCCGATGGAATAGGGAGCAGGTCCTTGGTTGCCAGCAGCTGTAAGTACTACAAGTCCTGCTGACCACAATTTATTTACACCTTGTACGAGGGGAGAGTTTTCATCAAAATGCTTGTTTTTGGTGCTTCCTACGGAGATGTTGACAATTCTTATATTATATTTTAAATAATTGTGAAGAATCCAGTTAATACCTATAAGAACATCAGCAGTATTCCCTTCACCCTTGTGATTTAATATTTTAACCATATATATACGGCTTTGAGGTGCAATACCACGGTATATTCCATTTCCAGCACTGCCATTGCCAGCTATAATTCCTGCAATATGAGTTCCATGACCATTGTCATCATAATAGTCTTTATATCCATTTACAGCGTCAAAGAATCCTGCAAAACCTCCATCTTTGTCCATAAGGTCGGGATGATAACCTATGCCAGTATCCATTATCGCAATGCCTACACCACGTCCTGTAAGTCCATGACGTATGGCATAATCTAATTTTATAGTAGATGCTACATGATTCATAGTAACCTCCATACTGTAATACTGTACTTCTATATTTTATGATAAAAAAAGATAGTGGTGTTTTCTTTCTAGAAAAAGTGTGTTAATATACATCTATGTCTATGTCAATTTTTTTATTAGGAGGTTACTATGGTAACAATACTTATTGCCGTTTATAACGGAGAAACATACTTAAAAGAACAATTAGATTCAATAAAAAAGCAGACAGACAATAGATGGCGTCTTATTGCACGTGATGATGGAAGCAGTGACAGGTCTATGCAGATATTAAAGAAATTTGCAGAAGATGTAGACAATGAAGTTTTAATCTATTCTAATGATACGCCATCAGGAAGTGCTAAGAATAATTTTGCAAGACTTATTAATGATGCATTAGATGCAAGTTATGTGATGTTTGCAGACCAAGATGATGTGTGGAAAAAGGATAAGATTAAGCTTTGCATGGATAAGATGAAGAAACTTGAGTCTAAATATGGTAAAGATATGCCTATATTAGTGCATGGGGATTTAGAAGTTGTCAATAATAATATGGAGATTAAATCTAAATCTATGTTCAAATATTCCGATATAAGACATAACTCTTCACTTATGCAGCTTCTAGTACAAAATAATGTTACAGGGTGTACAATGCTTATTAATAAAGCACTTTGTAATGGCATAGCAAAGGCAGCAGAAAGTCCTGACATAATAATGCATGATTATTTAGCTGCAATATATGCAAAGATATTTGGAAAGACAGTGTTTATAAATAAACCGCTTGTAAGCTATAGACAGCATAGAAAAAACAGTATAGGGGCAAAAGCTAATAAAAATCCACTGTATCTTATCAAAAGAATTTTAAAAGGCAAGGCAAACTATCAGGCAGCAATGAAAAGGTCACAAAGACAAGCTGCATATTTCCTAAAAATTTATGGCAGACAGATGCGTCGTCATATGACGTCTGGATTTGAAGAGTTTGTGCATTACAGTAGGTTGTACAGAATGCCACACTATGGGCGCATAAGATTTTACTTTGCTGCAAGAGCATGGAAAAAGGGAATAATTCGAAAGATTATGCAGTTTTTGTGGGGTTAAGTTTTATAGATTGATTGGAGATATTAAATTGCTTAGTAAAATATTTTCAGGTATAAGGGTAGCTATAAAGTATTTTGTTATGTATCTTACTATGCTTGTGCCAAGAAGTTATAAAATATGTGTGTTTGGTGCATGGCTTGGTGAGCGTTTTGCTGATAATTCAAAGCAGCTTTTTTTAGAGGCACAAAGGTATAAGGGACTTCGTGCTGTCTGGATTACAAAAGATGAAAAGACAGCAAAGGAAGTTTCAAAGCTTGGTTTTGAGGTATATAAATGGGGAACTTTTAAAGCTGTGTGGATACAGCTTCGTGCAAAATATGCAGTAGTGTCTAATGGAATAAGCGACCTTGAACATACATTTCTTGGCAGAGCGATTATAATTAATCTGTGGCATGGCGTACCGTTAAAGAAAGTGTGCTATGATAATAAATATGAAAAAGACTGGAACAGCCCTAAGCAAAAGTTTAGAGATATGCTTATAAATGTACCGCTTGGCAATATGTATTATATTGCTACAAGTAAGATATTTATTAATATATATCAAAGTGCATTTAGAGTAAGTAAATATCAAGTGCTATGTCTTGGACAGCCAAGATGTGATATTTTCTTTAAAAAGGGAAATAAAAGAAAGTATTTTCCACAGAAAAATATTATTCTTTACTGTCCTACACACAGGAAAGAGGGCAAGGAAAAAATCAATATATCTAAATTATTTGATTTAGATAGGCTTGAAGCATATCTTTCTAAATATGATTTTTATTTTGTTGTAAAGAAACATTTTTATCATAGAAATGAAACAGAGGATTTTAGGGCATATCCACATATTATTGATGTAACAAAGAAAGATATAGATATCCAGCGTCTTATAATGGAGACAAAGGCAATGGTTACTGACTATTCAAGTATATATATAGATTATCTTTTACTTGACTTGCCACTTCTTTTCTATTGCTATGACTATGAGAAGTATCTTGCACAGGATAGAGAACTGTATTTTAAATATGAGGACGTTACACCTGGATTAAAGGCAAGAAATTTTGATGAACTTCTAAAAGAACTCGTTTTATTTGCTGAAAATGGCAGTGAATATGCAAGGGAGGAGAGAGAACGAGTAAAAAATCTTTTTTATTGCAAAAGAGGGCAGGGCATAGTTGGTGACGATATTATAAAGATGATGTTAAAGAAAGAATTTGGCTATAAGAGGATATGTAGAGAAAGTTAGATTTTGTATTTGACAGATAAATGGGTAATGTTTATTATAAAGTTGTGGAGGTTTTTTATGAACAGTGCAGATAGATGGAGAAAAGAACTGAAACTTTTTGAAAAAGGAAAGAGTAAGTATGCTTGGGATGAGATAGAGGAACTAGTTACTGATGAATTTGATGATGGAAAGCTTACGTCTGATGAATTTGACAGTATTATGGCTGTGCTTATGAGCCTAGACTGTGGAGGAGAATAATTTGGATAATTTAACACAAGAAGAAATAGAACGAAGAAGATATCTTAGAAGAAGGATAAGGCAGCGAAAGAGAAGGCGGAGAGCTATTATTGCAAGGATAGTTCTTGCAGTTGTAGGGATTCTTATGCTTGTAGGCGTATTTTTTCTGGTGAGAATGGGAATTTCACATATAACTGGAGGCAGCAAAGAGCCAGAGATGACGCAAACACCAACAAAGAAGCCAAAGGTTATTGTACCAGAAGGCTATGAGGATATTTATAAAAAATTACTTGCTCTGCAAAAGACATATCCAGACGCTAATGATATAATTATGAACCTGACACAATATCCTGAAAAGATACTTAATTTATTTATAAATAATCAGGAGACCTTGTCATTTGTACTTAACTATCCAAAGCATAAAAATGACAGTGCTTCTTCAGGTGAACTTTTAGATGAGGAAGTTGCAGATGGTATACCATCACTTAGACAGTGGGACGGCAGATGGGGTTATGTAAAATATGGCAATGATATTATTGCTATAAGTGGCTGCGGACCTACGTGTATGTCAATGGTCTATTCAGGGCTTTTAAAGAATATATCTATGTCCCCAGCTGATATGGCTGAATATTGCACTGACAAAGGTTATTATAGCCAAGATACAGGCACATCATGGTCTATGATGCTTGAAGGAGCAAAAGACTTAGGACTTGATGCGGAAAAAATATCTGTAAGTGCGATAAAGACAGCACTTGCACAAAATAAACCTGTAATATGCAGTATGGCGCCAGGTGACTTTACAGACCAAGGTCATTTTATTGTACTTACAGGGCTTGATAGGAAAGGCAGGGTCATAGTAAACGACCCAAACAGCAATGCACGTTCCAAAAAGCACTGGAAATTTAAGAAAATCCAAGAACAGGTTAAAGCTGCATGGTCTTATTCTGTTCCTTGACTTTAATGACTAAAAAGCAGTATTATTACACAGGATGGAGGTCTTAGTATGGTTATGGAAGATAAGGAAGAAGCAGAGGTAAAAATTGATTATGGTGAGCTTGACACAAGTGTTACTCCAAAAGATTTTACAGAGCCTAATGTTCTGTATACAAGACTTGAAAATATGGTGTGTGGCTATCACCCATCAGCAGACCTTTCTTTAATTGAGAAAGCTTATGATATAGCAAGTAAAGCACACATGGGGCAGTTTAGGAAGTCAGGCGAACCATATATTATACATCCCTTGTGTGTATGTATTATCCTTGCTGAACTTGAACTTGACAAAGAAACGATTGTAGCAGGTATGCTCCATGATGTTGTGGAAGATACTGTTATGACAATCGAAGAAATAACCAAGGAATTTGGGTCGGAGGTTGCGCTGCTTGTTGATGGCGTTACAAAGTTGACACAGCTTGATTATGTGGCAGATAAAGTAGAAGTGCAGGCAGAAAATTTAAGAAAGATGTTTCTTGCTATGGCAAAGGACATAAGAGTAATTATTATTAAACTTGCTGACCGTCTGCACAACCAGAGGACTATGCAATATCAGACTCCAAAGAAACAGAAAGAAAAGTCAAGAGAAACTATTGATATTTATGCGCCTATTGCTGACAGACTTGGTATTTCAAAGGTCAAAGTAGAGCTTGATGACCTTGCTTTTCGGTATCTTGAGCCAGAAAGGTATAATGAGCTTGTTGAAAAAGTTGAAAATGGGCGTGTAAAACGTGAGGAATTTATAAAAAATATCGTGGCTGAGGTGAGGCATCATATTAAAAAATCAGGCATGAAAGCAGAGGTAGATGGACGTGCAAAGCACTATTTTAGTGTTTATAAAAAGATGGTAACACAGAATAAAACACTTGAACAAATATATGATTTGTTTGCAGTAAGAATTATTGTTGAAACAGAGAGAGATTGTTACACAGCACTTGGAATAATCCATGAGATATATAAACCTATACCAGGGCATTTTAAGGACTATATATCAATGCCTAAGCCAAATAACTACCAATCACTGCACACAACGCTTATAGGTCCATCTGGGCAGCCGTTTGAAATACAGATACGTACTTATGAGATGCATCGTACAGCAGAATATGGCATTGCTGCACATTGGAAATATAAAGAAAACCAGTATGGAAAAAATACTTCTGACAGCGAGGAAGAAAAGCTTGCATGGCTTAGACGCATACTTGAGTGGCAGAGAGAAATGTCTGACAACAAGGAGTTTTTAAGTCTTTTAAAAAGCGATTTAGACCTTTTTGCTGACCATGTATACTGCTTTACAAAAGATGGCGATGTCAAGAATCTTCCAGCAGGCTCTACCCCTATAGATTTTGCATATGCTGTTCACAGTGCAGTAGGCAATAAGATGGTAGGTGCACGTGTCAATGGCAATCTTGTGCCTATTGAATATGAGATACAAAATGGTGACAGAGTTGAAATAATTACTTCGCAAAATTCCAAAGGACCTAGCCGTGATTGGCTGTTAATAGTAAAGAGCGCACAGGCGAAAAACAAGATAAACCAGTGGTTTAGAATGGAATTTAAAGAGGAAAACATTATAAGAGGCAGAGAGCTTTTGGCAAGTTACTGTAAGGGTCAGGGTATAGTGATGCAGGAACTTGTGAAACCAGAATATACAGATGCCTGCAAAAAAAAGTATGGTTTTCGTGACTGGGATTCTGTGCTTGCTGCAATAGGACATGGCGGGCTTAAAGAAGGTCAAGTTATAAATAAACTTCAGTACGAATACGAGAAAAAACATCCAAAGCATTCAACTGATGAAGATATATTAGAGGCAGTTAATAATTCATTGCCACAAAGTGGGGTGTCATCTGGCAAAGCCCAAGCTTCTGTAAAGTCTAAGAGTGGTATTATTGTAGCTGGACTAGATGACGTGTCTGTAAGGTTCTCAAAATGCTGCAACCCTGTGCCAGGAGATGAAATTATAGGTTTTGTAACAAGAGGAAGAGGAGTGTCTATACATCGCACAGATTGTATAAATATGATGAATCTTCCAGAGACAGACCGCCAGAGGATAATAGAGGCAGAATGGCAGATTACACCAGATGGAAAGCCAGATGAATTATATGATACAGAAATAATTATCTACGCTTATGACCGCATGGGAATACTTATGGATATAGCCAAAACATTTACAGAAAACAAAATAGATGTACAATCAATTAATTCTAAAACAAGTAAACAAGGAATAGCCACTATTAATGTCGGTTTTGCAATACGAGGCGTAGAGGCTCTAAACGAACTTACTAAAAAATTAAGAAATATAGAAAGTGTGAAAGATATACAGAGAACACAGTCCTAACAGAAAAGAGAGGAAAAAGAAATGTATGATTTAAAATGCGATTCTATGATTGTCGGAGAAGTACAGACAAACTGCTATTTTGTTTATAATGCTAATACATCTGAGTGTGTTATTATAGACCCAGGTGCACAAGCACAAGCACTATATGAATATATTGAAGAAAAGGGGCTTAAACCTGTTGCAATACTTTTAACACATGGACATTTTGACCATATTGGTGCAGTGACGATGTTAAGAAATAAATATGGTATAAAAATTTATGCCGCAAGAGCAGAGCGTGAAACGCTAGAAAGTCCTGATATGAATCTTTCAGTACAGTTTGGTGCAAGCATGATTATGGAAGCAGATGAGTGGCTTGAAGATGGACAGGAAATAGAGCTTATTGAAGAAAAAATACGATGTCTTCTTACCCCTGGACACACTGAGGGCGGTATGTGTTTTTATTTTGTGGGAAGTGGTATGCTTTTTTCAGGGGATACACTTTTTGAACAGTCGGTTGGACGTACTGATTTTCCAGGAGGCAGTATGAGCCAGATTGTACAATCTATAAGGACTAAGCTGTTTGTACTTCCTGACCATACTAAAGTATACCCTGGTCATGGAATGATGACCAGTATTGGCAGTGAAAAAATGCTTAATCCATATGCTGCAATATAATTTCTCTGGAGGGCTTTATGATTGATATTTTAATGTCAGAGCTGGATTTTGATTATGAACTTAAAGCTCTTGTAAAAAATTTTTTTCCAGGACAGATAGTAAAAGTTAAAGAATTTAAGGAAGATGATATAAGTGTAGAAAAAGATTCTCTTATAATAGATATTAAATTATCACAGTTTAATATAACAGTATGTATTATGACAAAATCTTTTTCAATAAAACAAAAAGCTTTTGTAACAGGAGACGATGACTGGCATAAACATATAGATAAGAGCACACATACTTATAGGACTTATTATAAAAATGTGTTAAAAAAAATGGTTTTTATGTTGTTAAAGGATTTTCCAGAAGATATGCTTCCAGAAGGAATGGTAAAATACTTGCCTGCATGGGGTACGATGACAGGTGTCAGACCTATAAAAATTGTGATGGATAATATTTTAAAGAACGGCAGTATATATGATGTACGCTGTTCTTTGGAAAATGAATACTGTTTAAATAAAGAAAAGGCAGAGTTTGCCATAGAAATAGCTCTTCGTGAAGCTAAGATTTTAAAGGAAAGGGATTATGAAAATGATTACAGTCTTTATATAGGTATACCATTTTGTCCTACGACATGTCTTTATTGTTCTTTTACTTCATATCCATTCAAGGAATACCTTGCAGATGCTTATATTGATGCGCTTATAAAAGAAATTAAATATTCTTCACAGATATTTAAGAATAAAAAACTGTCAAGCGTATATATAGGTGGAGGTACGCCAATTTCTTTGACCTTGGTACAGTTAGAAAAGCTTTTGTCAGCTTTAAAAAAATATTTTCCTATAAATAAATTGACGGAATTTACTGTTGAGGCAGGAAGACCAGATAGTATTACTGAAGAAAAACTTAAAGTACTGTATGAATATGGTGTAGGGAGGATATCTGTAAATCCACAGACTATGCAGCAAAAAACTTTGGATTTAATTGGAAGGAAGCACACTGTAAGACAGACAGAAGATGCCTTTAATATTGCAAGAAAAATTGGTTTTAATAATATAAATATGGATTTGATTACAGGGCTTCCAGATGAAAATGAAAGTGATTTTGCAGATACATTGTCTAAAATAGAAAAATTAAATCCTGACAGTTTGACTATACATTCACTTGTTGTAAAAAGAGCTTCAAAACTCAGAGATAAATTACAAGAACAGAAAATAACAGATGGTACAAAAAAAGCTCTTATTATGGAAAATATGTTTAAGATGGGACAAAGATTTGCTAAAGAACATGGATATAAGCCATATTATATGTATAGACAGAAAAATTCCGAAGGATTTTTTGGAAGCACAGGTCAGGAAAACACTGGATATGCAGTAGAGGGAAAAGAATGTATTTATAATATTCTTATTATGGAAGAGAAACAGACAATACTTGCACTAGGCGCAGGAGCGTCTACAAAATTGTATTACAAAGACAGAAAACAGGTAGAGAGAATTGAAAATGTTAAGAATGTAAATGACTATATAGAGCGTATAGGTGAAATGATTGGCAGAAAGAAGAGTATTTATGGCAGATTATATAAAGAGAATTATGGAAAGTGATACGCTTCCTAGCCATGTTAAAAGTCTGCTGTCTGAGGAGATGTATCATGGAATCGAAGTAAGCAACCTTGCTGTAATGATAGCAGAAGAGTTAGGAGAAAGTAAAAGTTTTTGTGAAGACTTGTCTGTGGCAGGTGTACTTCACGACATAGGCAAGATGAAGATTAATGAATATATTTTTTCAGAAGAGGATAGGCTTGTCATTGAACATATGAAATATGTCAGACAGCATTCTCTTTATAGTTATGAAATTTTAAAAGAAGCTGGTTACGGTCAAAATATTTTAGAAGCTGTGTTTTATCATCATGAAAATTATAATGGAACAGGATATCCAGACTGTTTAAAAGGTGAGTCAATACCATGGATGGCAAGGATATTAAGGACTTGTGATGTTTTTGCTGCACTTACAAGTGATAGAAGTTATAGAAAAGCGTTTGACCTAAATTCAGCTGTTCAAATAATGATAGATGAAGTTGCTGACTATGATATGAGTGTTTTCTTGTCATTTCAGAGAATACTACATAATGGAAAATTTAAGGGAATATCAAGTCTTAGAAACAATATAAGTGAATTCCAAATGGAACAGTTAGCACTTTTTGAGAAAGTAATATAAGGAGGAACCAATGGCAGAATCAATGAGAGGTTTAAAGCGCACCTGCAGGTGCGCAGAACTTGACAAAAAAGACATAGGAAGAGAAGTTACTGTAATGGGCTGGGTGCAGAAACAGAGAAATAAAGGCAGTATTATATTTGTTGATATGCGTGACCGCTCTGGTATATTGCAGATTATATTTGAAGATGGCAAGATAGATAAAGAGTATTTTACTAAAGCTGAAAAACTTAGGAGCGAATTTGTTATAGCTGTAAAAGGGAAAGTTACTATGCGTTCTGGTGCGGTTAATGAAAATATTGCAACGGGTGCAATCGAAATAAGAGCAGAAGAGCTTAGAGTGTTGTCAGAATCAGACACACCTCCTTTTCCAATAGAAAAAGACATAAAAACTAAAGAGGAATTAAGACTTAAATATCGTTACCTTGATTTGAGACGTCCTGATTTGCAGAAAAATATCTTGCTTCGCAGCAGAATTGCTCAAGTTGTGCGCCAATTCCTTGTAGATGAAGGATTTATTGAGATAGAAACACCTATGCTTACAAAAAGTACACCAGAGGGGGCTAGGGATTATCTTGTGCCAAGTAGGGTGCATAAAGGTGCATTTTATGCACTGCCGCAGTCTCCGCAGCTTTTTAAACAGCTCCTTATGTGTTCAGGTTATGACAGGTATTTTCAGATTGTAAAATGTTTTCGTGATGAAGATTTGCGTGCTGACAGGCAGCCAGAATTTACACAGATTGATATGGAATTATCATTTGTAGATGAAGATGATGTTATAGATGTTAATGAAAGGCTGCTTAAGAGGTTATTTAAAGAAATACTAAATGTGGACATAGAACTTCCTATACAGCGCATGGTATGGCAGGAAGCTATGGATAGGTTTGGCTCAGATAAGCCTGATATGCGTTTTGGCATGGAACTTAAAAATGTATCTGATATTGTAAAAGATTGTGGCTTTGCAGTATTTAGTAGTGCTATAGAAGCTGGCGGTTCAGTTCGTGGCATCAATGTAGAGGGGCAGGCAAAGATGCCTCGTAAGAAAATAGATGCACTTATAGATATGGCAAAGGATTTTGGCGCAAAAGGACTTGCATATCTTGCAGTTAATGAAGATGGAACATATAAATCATCATTTGCAAAGTTTATGAAAGAAGATGAACTTACAAAACTAGTGTCTGCAATGGCTGGAAAAGCTGGCGACTTACTGTTATTTGCTGCAGACAAAGACAAAGTTGTGTATGATGTGCTTGGCAATCTGCGTCTTAAACTTGCAGATACCCTTGGGCTTATTGATAAAAATAAGTATAAATTCCTCTGGGTTACAGAGTTTCCTGAATTTGAATATTCAGAAGAGCAGGGAAGATATCTTGCAATGCATCACCCATTTACAATGCCTTTTGAAGAAGATATACAATATCTTACTTCTTCTCCTGAAAAAGTGCGTGCAAGGGCATATGATATCGTGTTAAACGGCTCAGAAATTGGTGGCGGCTCTGTCCGTATTCACCAAGATGATATACAAGAAACTATGCTTAAGGCACTTGGCTTTACAGAAGAGAGAGCACATGAACAATTTGGCTTTCTTTTAGATGCATTTAGATATGGTGTGCCGCCACATGCAGGGCTTGCATATGGATTTGACCGTCTTGTAATGCTTATGACAAAGCAGGACAATATCCGTGATGTAATAGCATTTCCTAAAGTTAAAGATGCGTCATGCCTTATGACTAATGCACCAGATATAGTGGAAGATGTACAGCTTGAAGAACTTGGCATACAAGTAAAGGAAACAAAAGATAGAATATGACAAAAGAACAATATATCTTAATTATGAATTTTATCCGCTCTTTAAAATACGGAAAAAGAGTTATTTATATAACTGGCAAAGTCCTAACATATTTAACTGCTGCAATGTATATTTTTGTTATTATACGGCTATCACTTTTAAAAGATATGAGAGTTATAAGGGTTGTAGCAGTGCCAGCAGCAGGATTTTTTTTAGTAACTGTATTTAGAAAAAAGTACAATGCACAAAGACCATATGAAAAATATGGATTTAAACCATTAATTCCAAAAGACACACATGGTAAAAGTTTTCCAAGCAGACACGTCTTTTCGATATTTATGTGTGCAGGTGCAGTAAGCTTTATTTATCCTGTACTAGGTACAGTAATATATATTATGGGACTTTTGCTTGCCATAATAAGAGTAGTAACAGGAGTACACTTTCCAAAAGATGTGGCAGCAGGTGCTCTTATAGGTATTTTATGCAGTATAGCGGGGTTTTCAGATTTATAGTTATCAAAATAGAAAGAGGTATTTAAAATGGAAATGTATAACCATCATGTAATTGAGAAGAAATGGCAAAAAATCTGGGATAATGAAAAAGCATTTAAAACAGAAAATGACTATACAAGACCTAAATTTTATGCACTGGTTGAGTTCCCATACCCATCAGGGCAAGGACTTCATGTAGGGCATCCAAGACCTTATACGGCTCTTGATATAGTATCACGCAAAAGAAGAATGCAAGGTTATAATGTGCTTTTTCCGATGGGCTGGGACGCTTTTGGACTTCCTACAGAGAATTATGCAATACAGAATAAAATTCATCCAAAGATAGTTACAGAAGAAAATGTAGAGCGTTTTAAAGGTCAATTAAAATCGCTTGGCTATTCATTTGACTGGGACAGGGAAATAAATACAACAGACCCAGAGTACTATAAATGGACTCAGTGGATTTTCTTAAAGCTTTTTAAAGCAGGACTAGCATATAAGAAAGAAATGCCTATTAATTGGTGTCCATCATGCAAAGTAGGACTTGCTAACGAAGAAGCGGCAGGGGGCGTATGTGAACGCTGTGGTTCAGAAGTAGTGCGCAAAGTAAAAAGTGAATGGATGCTTAAAATAACAGACTATGCTGACAAGCTGCTTGAAGGGCTTAATGATGTTGATTATATTGAACGTGTAAAAACTTCACAAATAAACTGGATTGGACGTTCTGAAGGTGCAGAGGTAGATTTTAAACTTAAAGACAAGGAAGAAAAACTGCGAGTATATACAACACGTCCTGACACTTTGTTTGGTGCAACATATATGGTTGTGTCACCAGAACACCCATTAATTGACAAATATAAAGATGAGATAAAAAACTGGGACGAAGTAATTAAATACCGTGAAATGGCAGCGAAAAAGTCTGACTTTGAGCGTACTGAACTTGTAAAGGATAAAACAGGTGTTGTCCTTGATGGAATTGCTGCTATTAATCCAGTAAATAATGAAGAAATACCAGTTTGGATATCAGATTATGTACTTATGACATATGGTACAGGTGCTATTATGGCTGTTCCTGCACATGATACAAGAGACTGGGAATTTGCCAAGAAATTTAACCTCCCTATGATACAGGTTGTAGAGGGTAAGAATGGTCATGTAGATATAGACGCTGCTGCATTTACCGATGTTGCAACTGGAAAAATGATAAACTCTGGTTTTCTTACAGGACTGTCTGTAGAAGAAGCCAAGGAAAAGGTCAAAGACTTTCTTACAGAGAAAGGCATAGGCAGCCGCAAAATCAATTATAAACTGCGTGACTGGGTATTTTCAAGACAGAGGTACTGGGGAGAGCCGATTCCTATAGTACACTGTGAAAAATGTGGTTATGTGCCGCTTGATGAAAGCGAGCTTCCGCTGCTGCTTCCAGATGTAGAGAGCTATATGCCTACAGATAACGGAGAATCACCTCTTGCAGCTATGACAGATTGGGTTAATACAACATGTCCTTGCTGTGGCGGTAAAGCAAAGCGTGAAACTGATACAATGCCACAGTGGGCAGGTTCTTCATGGTATTTCTTAAGGTATACAGACCCTTGTAATAAAGATTGTATTGCAAGTCCTGAAGCACTTAAATACTGGATGCCAGTTGACTGGTACAATGGAGGTATGGAACACACTACGCTTCACCTGCTCTATTCACGTTTCTGGCATAAGTTCCTCTATGACCAGAAATATGTACCTACACCAGAACCATATCAGAAAAGAACTTCACATGGTATGATTCTTGGCAGCAACGGCGAAAAGATGAGCAAATCTCGTGGCAATGTAGTTAATCCTGACGATATTGTAAGGGATTACGGTGCAGATACACTTCGTACTTATGAGATGTTTATAGGCGCATTTGATTTAAGTGCATCATGGTCTGACGATGGTGTAAAAGGGTGTCGCCGCTTCCTCGAAAGGGTGTGGAAACTTCAGACAATAATGACTGATGATGAAAATTATTCTTCTGATATGGAGATAAAAATGCACCAGACGATTAAAAAAGTTAGTAGTGACTTTGAAAATCTTAAATTTAATACAGCGATTGCAGCAATGATGTCACTTATTAACGATTTTTATAAGAAAAACTCTGTTACAAAAGGTGAATATCAAACTCTTATAACACTGCTCAATCCTGTTGCACCACATATTACAGAAGAACTTTGGGAAATTACAGGAGGCAAGGGCAGAGTTTATCAAAGTACATGGCCTGAATATGATGAAGCCAAGACAATAGAAACTGCAATAGAAATTGCTGTACAGATTAATGGAAAAACTAAAACTACAATTTCAGTTGGCAGAGATGAAGAGAAAGATTCTGTGCTTGCAAAGGCAAAAGAAGCACTTGGCAGCAGATTGTCAGGTAATATCGTAAAAGAGATATACGTTCCAGGACGTATAGTAAATATTGTATCAAAATAGTAATAGTAGTAAAATTGTACAAAAATAATGTGAGTGTGTGATATGAAGAAGATATATAAAGGTTTTACAACCTTTGGTTTTTTAGCTTTGTGCATTATTATAGGGCTTTGTGCATATATTCCAGTATATGCGCAAGCTAAAAAGCTATCCATGAAAAATACTGATTCTAAATTGACATTAAAATACGATGACAGACATACTTTTAATAGAGAAGTAAAAGAGATTAGAACCATTTCTGTTAAATCAGATAATGTAAATACAGGTGATAAAGATATAGCAGTCCTTAAAGTTGCAGAAGATGACAAAAATAAAGTTATTGCAACTGGATGTGGAAAAGCTATTGTGGAACTTGAAGACGGCAAAAAAATTGGCATAAAAGTTAAGACGGCAAAGATAAGTCTCTTGCTTCTTATAGGACAGAGTAATATGGAGGGAAGTCCAAATAAACTTGGCAATCTCTATGATTATCAAAATGAATATACTGTTAATAAAGAAGGCAAAGTTTATAGTACATATGGACCGTCAACAATAAACCATTCACTTACTAATGGCTGCTTTAAAACAGCATCACCTAAGCTTACCATATGGAACACAGATGAGTTTGTGCCTGACAGTTTGACAGATAACAGCAGTGAGAAAGAGTGGAAACGTACTAACAACCTTACAGATGCAGCAGGGGCAACTGGAAAGACTGGTTTAGATGGTGCACTTGCCAAAGAATGGGTAAAAAAAACAGATGAAAAAGTCTGGCTTGTCAACGCCTCTCACAGTGGAAGCTCTATTGACACATGGCTGCCAGGAAGTGATAGAACAAATAATAACTTCTGGCAAGCAGTTACTCTATATAAAACTTGTGAGCAGCTTTTAAATAAAGAGATTGAAGCAGGACACTACAAATTAAGTCATAAAGGCTATTTTTGGCTGCAAGGTGAAACTGATAAAAAAATGAGTGCTAAAAAGTATCTCAAGAATTTTATGGATATGCATCAAAGACTTAAAGCAGAAACTGGCAGTGGAAGAGGAAACAAATATAAAAATGTCAATAAAGATATGGAATTTGCGGGAATACTTATGGTTAGGGCACATGGCAGAGCAACAGACGTTTCTGATTTACGCATGACAGGTCCAAGAAAAGCACAGTATTATATGTGCAATTCTTCTAAGGATGAATTTAAAGATATTTACCTTGCAAGTCATATTGCGGAAGAATGGACTACAGATGAAGCTGTGGACTGGTATTTTAAATCTATATATCAAACTGATGAAAAATTTCTTGAAGAAAGCAACATGAAGAAACAAGATGTAAAAATGCCTTCACAAGTGGCAGATGTACATCCAACAGTACACTATACCCAACTTGGTTATAATGAAATAGGCAAAGATGCTGCTGACAATATATGCTATGCACTTAAATATGCAAATGCACCAGCGTCTGAAACAAGAGTACAGCTTGTAGGTGCAGATGGGTATACAGATATAGATTCTGCTGTAAAATCTAAGTTTGACGATATGTCACTTACTGTAAAAGTATTTCCTGCATATAAATCTAAATCATTACAGGTAATGCGTACAGAAGGAATAATGCTTGACAAGTGGAATGTAAAATTTCAGTCAGACAAATATTTTAGCGGCAAAGTCAAATATATAGCTGACGAGAAAACAAGGGTATACACACTGTGGTCTGAAGATGGCGAAAGCAGTATACAAAGTGTTATAAGGATTCCAGATGGCGGTGTTAAGATTGACTGGAAGAAACTGAATAATGCTTCTTACTACAAAGTTTTTCGCAGAATTACAGGAACAAGTAAATGGGTATGTATAAAAAAGACTAAAAAAAATAAAAGTATAAGTTATACAGATTATGAAACTATACAAGGTGTAAGTTATGAATATATGGTAAGGGCATTTGACAAATTTGGTACAAAGGGCAAAAATTCTATATCATATATAGTTACATGACTCAACAAGCAGCAAGACAGTCAAACAATCCATGATATTAGTTATGGTCAAAAGGGAGATACAATGGTTTATATTTTTTTAATAGCAGGTTTTATTTTACTGATTAAGGGGGCAGATTTTTTTGTAGAGGGAAGTTCAAGTGTCGCAAAGAGGCTTAGAGTGCCTTCTCTTATAATTGGTATGACTATAGTTGCCATGGGAACAAGTCTTCCAGAATGTTCTGTAAGCATCAATGCATCTATTGCAGGAAGCAATGGACTTGCTATAAGTAATGCCATTGGTTCAAATATATTTAACCTTATGATGGTCTGTGGTGTATGTGCACTATTTTCACCGCTTCCAGTGGATGTAGGAACGCTAAAAAAAGAATTTCCATTTTCAATGATTGTATCAGTTATACTGCTTGTGCTTGGTTGGATAGGGATGGTATTAGGTCATATAGATGGTGTAATCCTGACAGTAATATTTGCAGCATTTTTATATTGGATGGTAAATTCTGCAAGAAAAGCAAGAGCTTCTAGCAAACAGCAGGAAGAAGAGTATGAAATACTTCCTATCTGGAAATGCATTTTTTATATAGTCGGTGGAATGGTTGCGATTATAATCGGCGGAGACGTTGTCGTAGACTCCGCAACAGAGATTGCACACACCTTTAATTTAAGTGACAACCTTATAGGACTTACAATAGTTGCAATGGGAACAAGTCTTCCAGAATTGGTAACATCAGTAGTCGCCGCAAAAAAGAATGAGGCAGACCTAGCATTTGGCAATGTAATTGGCTCTAATATATTTAATATATTGTTAGTGCTTGGAGTAGCCGCTGCAATATCACCTATTGAATTTGCAATGGAAAACTTTATTGATGGAGTAGTGCTGGTATTAATGAGTGTGGTAGTGTGGATATTTTCATATTCAAAACATAAGATTGAAAGAGGAGAAGGCATAGTAATGGTTCTTATGTATGCTGCATATATGGTGTATATATGTAAGAGATAAAGAATTCCTCCCATCTCTTAAAGGCAATGTGAGGTGGGAGGAATTGCTTAACTTAAATAATATTAATCTTTATTATTTTTGGTAATTCACCCAGTTATCCACGTTGGATTTCGCATCTTCTGCCATACTTCCCTGCACAGAAAGTCCCTTTTGAATACTTGCACCTTTGCATGTATTTTTTAAGTCACTTTCACTTCTTCCGAAACCGCTTCCTTCATGCGTCACAAAAGGATATATTTTTTTACCCGACCAGTCAAATTGCTCCAAAAATGTAAATACTGCCATTGGCATAGTTCCCCAATAATTTGGAAAACCAAGATATATTTCATCATATTTATCAATACTATCTAAACGATTTAAAAGCTCTGGTCTTACATTTTCCTGTAAGTCCTTTTTTGCCTGTTCAATACAGGTACACCACTTTACAACTTTTGAGC
>DESG01000107.1:0-899 GCA_002361175.1 Lachnoclostridium sp. UBA3320
TATACATAATCCGTCAACATATAACTGTTTTTCACCTGTGTTAAGCACAAGTCTGCCATTTCTGATAATATCGTCAGAATTATCTGCTGCACTGCCAAAATCACCAAGGGTCATATATCGCCTTGTCTGTGAACGTACTCTTGCCAACAGTTCATCTGGGGAATAAGGTTTAGCAATATAATCATCAGCACCTATATCAAGTCCAAGTATAATATCACTTTTTTCTGTTTTGGCTGAAAGTATAATAATCGGAATATTTTTTTTCTGTCTTATCTTCATAGTAGTAGTAAGCCCATCTTGTTTAGGCATCATTATATCAAGAATAATAAGGTGTATTTCTTCATTATTTAATATTTCTAATGCTTCAATTCCATTATACGCTTTCTTGGTTATATAATTCTCACGTTCGAGAAGTTTGCATATAGCATCGGTTATTTCTTTATCATCATCTGCAACAAGAATTGTTATGCCATCCATAGTTTACCTCATTTCTGCATTATTCTCTGTTTATTTTAATACATAAAAACGACATTTTGCTGATATATTTCTTTCAATTTTCTTAAACTTTTGTAAATTGTCTTAAACAAAAGCTCTGTTAGTAAAAGTTTGATATTAAAAAATAGTAGAGAAACAGAACTTGAAAAGATTGAGACATTTGGTATAATGGTAATAGTTGGAAAATATACTAAGGTCTGAAAGTGATGTATAATTAAGGGGTTAATAATAATGGAAATGACAAGGAAAAAAAGTTTAGAAACTGATTTTAAAAAAGCAGAATTTCAAATAGGTGATACATTTGTATTTGAAATGGCAGATGGTGAAATGGTTGAAGTCATTGCAGTTGAACAAATTAATGGTGATATGGTATTTACTACTACAGACTGTCTTAAAAAAGAATA
>DESG01000107.1:1176-2349 GCA_002361175.1 Lachnoclostridium sp. UBA3320
TACAGACTGTCTTAAAAAAGAATATCCCATGTATGATAAACACAGTGAAAATGGATATATTAATTATGAAGAGTCTGATTTGCGTAAACATTTAAATAACGAAATTCTTACCAATTTCCCGCATGAAATAAGAGAAAAAATGACCACATTTGACAATGGTGATTATTTGAGACCACCTACTGAAAAAGAAATTTTTGGTGTTAATAAATATAGCGAAGAGGAAGCTTTGGAAGTTACACAGTTTGAATGTATGAAACAGCGTAGAAATAGAATTGCTTTTCAAGGATATGGAAGTGATGAATTAGAATGGTATTGGCTTGCAAATAAGAAAAGTAAATCTAATTCATATTTTTGTTATTGTGACTACAGAGGTTACGGCAGTTGTTATAGTGCTTCTCTTAGTGGTGGTGTACGCTTGGTATTTAAATTAGAAAATAACAGACAAGGAATAAGTGCTAATAATAGCGATAATAGTGAGAATAGTAAATACAAAAATATATATGTAGAATATTTAGAAAAAGAATATGAAAAAACAATTAGTGATTTTGAACAGGCAAAAGAAATGGTAATACAAAAAATTAATGATATGACTGCTGTAGATGCTGTAGAGCTTGGAGCTGCTTATGCATCTAATATTGATAAAATAACAAATGTTGCAACAAAATTACAAACGATAAGTGAGATGCTAGAGTCTTATGAGTACTTTGGGTAACAGAACGTTAAAAAGCCTATTCTTTATACTAGAACAGGCTTTTTAAGATTATTGTATATATATTATACCTATTATATTTACTTGTTATTAAGCTCTGTAAATGGTCCTTGTTTCATTGCACGCACTTTTGATGAAAGTCCAAAAAGATTAATAAATCCTGTGGCATCTTTATGATTATAAAGTTCACCTGTTGTAAATGAAGCAATAGATTCACTGTATAATGAATATGGTGATGTTGTCCCCATTTTTATTATATTACCCTTATAGAGCTTAAATTTTACTTCACCTGTAATATATTTCTGTGTTGATTCAATAAATGCCTGTACTGCTTCACGCAGAGGCGTAAACCACTTGCCTTCATATACTATATCTGCAAATTTATTGCCCATGTCTTTCTTGGCTGTATATGTGTCACGGTCAAGTATAAGTTCTTCTAACTGCTGGTGTGCTTCCATAAGAAT
>DESG01000107.1:2618-3210 GCA_002361175.1 Lachnoclostridium sp. UBA3320
CTGCTGGTGTGCTTCCATAAGAATTGTTCCACCTGGTGTTTCATAAACACCTCGTGATTTCATGCCTACTACACGATTTTCAACTATGTCAATTATGCCAATACCATGTTTGCCGCCAAGTGTATTTAAAGTGCGGATAATATCAGAAACTTTCATTTCCTTGCCATTAACTGACTTTGGCACACCTTTTTCAAATGTCATTGTGACAACTTCGCCTTCCTCTGGTGCTTTCTCAGGAGTAGTGCCAAGCACAAGAAGGTGGTCATAGTTAGGAGCGTTAGATGGGTCTTCAAGTTCAAGTCCTTCATGACTTATATGCCAAAGGTTTCTGTCACGGCTATAGCTGTTGTCAACAGAAAATGGAAGATTTATGCCATGCGCCTTGCAGTATTCAATCTCAGATTCCCTTGAATCCATAGTCCACTTATCATCTCTCCATGCAGCAATAATTTTTAAATCAGGTGCAAGTGCTTTGATTCCAAGTTCAAAACGCACTTGGTCATTGCCTTTACCTGTAGCGCCATGACAGATAGCTTTTGCACCTTCAATACGTGCAATTTCAACAAGTCTTTTAGCTATAAGGGGACGTGCC
>DESG01000107.1:3523-3646 GCA_002361175.1 Lachnoclostridium sp. UBA3320
CTTTTAGCTATAAGGGGACGTGCCATAGATGTACCAAGCAAATATTTATTTTCATAAATTGCATTTGCCTGTACACATGGAACTATAAAATCATCACAAAATTCATCTGTAACATCTTCAATA
>DESG01000107.1:3966-4744 GCA_002361175.1 Lachnoclostridium sp. UBA3320
TGTAACATCTTCAATATATAATTTTGCTGCGCCACAAGCCTTTGCTCTTTCTTCAAGACCATCAAGCTCACTTTCTTGTCCTACATCAATGCAGACACAGATAACATCATAGTTATAATTTTCTTTAAGCCATGGAATAATAGCAGTTGTGTCAAGTCCGCCAGAATAGGCGAGAATAACTTTTTCTTTCATTCTAAATCCTCCTAAAATGTAATATATCCAAGAGTGCCAATGGCATTTTGGTTGTTATAGCTAGTATAATCATAAATGCTTTATAATGCAAGCAGATTTGTATAAAAACAACTCAAGTGGACTTTTTAATAATACCATCTGCAATAGAAATAAATTTGGATAAATCTGCTTCATGCAAAGTAGGGTAAAGTGATAAAATACGAGTTATGGTTAATCCTTGTTTTTTAATATAATCAAAGCTATAAGAGGTGTTCCATTGATAATATGCAAGAACCCAACCTGCCCAATATTCAGGACTTCTATCAAATTCTTCAGAAGCTGCTGTAGTAGGTCTTTTACCTTCTGTTTGATATATAACTTCAATCGCAAGCTCAATTCCTGAAAGACCAGCTATATATTTTGGGTTCCCTCTTCCAAAAGCTTTTGCTACACCTGAATTTAAAAATTGAGAATAAAATGTCTCTGGATTATATTGAAGGTCACAAATTGCATAGTCAAACATATCTCCCAAATTGTTCATTGCGTCACTTAGATATGTTTCTTTGTAAGCGTGGGTCATTATTTTTCCACTCCTCTCTAAGAATAT
>DESG01000107.1:5053-5738 GCA_002361175.1 Lachnoclostridium sp. UBA3320
TTTTCCACTCCTCTCTAAGAATATCAATAAGGTAAACAGCATCAGATGCACGTTGGGTTGTGCGTTCTTTTTTGTAATATTCTCTTGCTGTGTTATCGTGTGCCATTTTCATAGGATAATAAAATTCTCTTTTTGCTATAATAGCTCCATTGAATTTGATTTGCTCAAAAGCTTTTTTACTTTTTAACACGATTTGTTCACCGAGTTTTCCAAGATACATTGCTTTTTCAAGCTGCTTTAGAGAAATTGTATTATTTAAAAATGCACTTGCAAATGAAAAATAGGAATCGTTAGCACGATAACCAATTATTACATCAAAATCGTTATATTGAGGCAAAAATTGTTCTAACAGATATTTTTTCCCTTCAATAGCGATATCATTTGATATCTTAAAAATTCTATTTTCAAGAAGTATAGAAAGCCAATTCAGTATATTGTATTTATCACTTGAAAGGTGTAATACTGTAAGTCCTGTTATATCAAAATTATACTTATTAGCATATCCATTGTTTTCTTGTGTACAAGCCCATTCCTTGGCAATGTCAAGGTTTTCAGTACAGTAAAAACCAAGACCATAGTCATTTCTTGGATTGCCTTCTCCCCAAATAGGTACTTTGATAATTTTTTGCGACCCATGATAAATAATAAATTGTTTTTTCACTTTTCCACTCCTCTCTAAGAATAT
>DESG01000085.1 GCA_002361175.1 Lachnoclostridium sp. UBA3320
CGTAAACCCCAATACATTATATAGTTTTTGCTACACCCCATAAGTAACAAAAATACCTTCTCCAAAAGCGGAAGCATTTATATAAATGCTTCCGCTTTTATTTACGGATTTAGAAATTTTTCTCATATCTTTACACTTTAAGATACTAATGGTATAATAAGATAATCATTAGTTTTTCTATTTTAGTTAAGAGAGGACAGGATTATGGGACTATTACAGGACTGGCGTGATTACGCATATAAAGTTGATATTAATTCAAAAACAGGAAAATTTATCTGGGACAGATATTTTAAAGAAGAAGAAGGTGTTTATAGGCAAATTTTAGCAAATCCTTCTTATATTGTAAAAGGCACAGTTAAGGAGCTTGCACAGAAATATAATATAGAACTTAGACATATGGTAGGGTTTTTAGATGGTATTAATGACAGTCTTAACGAGGCAAATCCGATTGAAGAGATGACAGAAGATACAGAGGTAAAGCTTGATATAAATTTAGAGAAGCTTTATTATAATATGATAGAGGCAAAAGCAGATTGGCTTTATAATCTGCCAGAATGGGACAATCTCCTTTCAGAAGAACGCAGAAAAGAATTGTATATTGAACAGAAGAAATCTGGTACAGTAGTTAAACAGAAAAAAATTGGCAGAAATGATTTATGCCCTTGCGGAAGTGGCAAGAAATATAAAAAGTGTTGCGGAGCTAATGTTTAGTCACATAGAAGTAATGCTTTTTTTAATGGAGGTATATGAGTGGTTGACAACATTACAAATTTAGAGCAGAAGATAAAGCGTTATAAAACAATACTTGCTTTACCAGATATGATGGTATTTTTCTTTGAAAAAGACGGACATATAATAGAGAGAAGTACATTCGTTTCAGAACATCTTGGCTACGCTGAAGAAGAAAATCTTTATATGCATGAAATTTTTTGTTCTGCTATAAAGCTTAAAGATGGCAAGATAATACTTGCAGACAAACAAGAGGGAGAATGCTTTGAGACAGTTGCATATAAAAAGAATCAAACTTGTATTCCAGTAAGGGTTTATGTTATATTTTTAGATGAAAAGGAAACAGGGTGCTATGGAATGTGCTATGCACAGAATATAGCAAAACAAAAAGAGAAGACCAAAGAGCTTATATATGCAAAAGTAGAGGCCAAAGAAGCGCATAAAGAGCGAAATGAGTTAGTGGCAAATGTTACACACGAACTTCGTACTCCTGTCAATGGAGTAATGGGACTAGCAACTAATCTCTTAGACACCAACTTATCTTCTGAGCAGAAAGAATCAGTTGAAATTATCAGACAATGCTGCACTACCATGATTAAAATTATAAATAATATTCTTGATTATTCTAAGCTTCAGGCAGGTAAGTTTACTATAGAAAATGAAAAGTTTAGTTTTCACCGTATGATGGATAATCTTGTAAAGGTCAATACTCCACAAGCAGAATCAAAAGGCATTAAATTTATATGTAATGTATCAGAAGATATACCTGACATGATTATAGGTGATGAATTAAGACTTACGCAAGTCCTTAACAACCTTTTGTCCAATGCAATTAAGTTTACATCTGTAGGGCAGATAGTTGTAAACGTTGTAAAAACTGTTGAAATTGATGAAGAATTGGAATTATTTTTTATGGTAATTGATTCTGGTATAGGAATAGCACAGAATGAAATGGATAAGTTATTTAAGAGTTTTTCACAAGTTGATGCGTCAATTACCAGAAGATTTGGCGGCACAGGACTTGGCTTAAATATTGTTAAAGACCTTGTGGAAATGATGGGCGGTAATGTCCATGTTGAAAGTGAGAAAGGAAAAGGAAGCACATTTTCTTTTTCTGTAAGAGTAAAGAGAGCAGATGCGGCAGACAATGTAGATATTTTGAAAGAAAGTATATATTCTTTTAATTTAGGAAGTGTATCAGAAGATGAAAGCGACTTGCAAGAAAGTGAAATGTATAAACTTGGCTCTGCTGAAAATATAAAGGCTATATATGCAAATATGGAAAAGCTTGTTATCTGCATAGAAATGGAGAACTGGGATAGAGCAAACTCTTTTGCAGAAAATATAAAACAACTTGTTGCAGAAGATGCTATGAATTTGAAGAGAAAGGCTTTTCGTTTACAGATGACAGTAAGAAAAGGCGCTCATGAAGATGCTCTTAAACAGTATGAAGAACTTAAAGAAGCTCTGAATGAAGTATTTAATAAAGAGGAAGGACAATGATATGCCTGCAAATAAGAATCAAAAACCTAATATTCTTATAGTTGATGATGTATCAGCAAACCTGGTAATTTTATCTGAGATGGTGAAATCAGCAGGATATATTCCACGCCCTGTTATAAGTGTCAAACAGGCTTTGGCTGCGATTAACCAGAAAATACCACAGCTTATACTACTTGATATAACAATGCCAGAGATTGATGGTTTTGAACTTTGTTCAATGCTTAAAGCTGATGCTAAAACAAGGGATATACCTATAATTTTTATATCTGCTCTTAATTCTGTTGAAGACAAGGTAAAAGGCTTCAAACTTGGTGCAGTTGATTACATAGCAAAACCATTTGAAAAAGAAGAGGTAACATTAAGGCTTAATACACATCTTAAAATTTTTAAAATGCAGCAAGAATTAGAGACATATAATAAAAAGCTCCATAAAATGGTAAACTCGCAGATACAAAAAGTTGCCAATGAGCAAAAAAATATTCTTTATGCACTGGCAGCTATATTAGAAACAAGATATAATAATTATGAAGGGCATTTAAATATGATAGGCGACAACTGCAGACTTTTTTCTATGAGTTTACAATTTTCGCCTAAGTTTGATAAAGAAATCACAGGCAGCTTTATTGACAACATAGAAGTAGCTTCACAGCTTAATGATATAGGTATGCTTTCGATAAGGGACGAAATAGTTTTTAAAGAAGGTTCACTTTCGGAAGAAGAATGGGAAATTATAAAAACACATTCTGAAAAAGGCGCAGAATTTCTTGAGAAAATATATAAATATAGTGGCAATAATGAACTTATAGGAATGGCTGCTGACATTGCAAGATATCACCATGAAAACTGGGACGGAACAGGCTATCCTTATGGACTTAAAGGGGAAGAAATACCGCTTGCTGCAAGAGTTGTGGCTATAGTTGATGTATATGACGCATTAAATCATGACCGATGCTACCGCAAAGCGTACTCTAATGAAGAGAGTCTTGAAATAATGCAAGCCGAAACTGGAAAGCGATTTGACCCTGATATGATGGAAATATTTAATAAGATACAGAAACAGATGCATTATAATTAGTTTATTTTGTATGTGAAAGGAGAAATTGACAGTGGATTCTATGACTGAACTCTTTTATGAGGAAGCGCTTTCTTTAGTTAATGAATTATATAATATAATAGAGAACTATAAGGACAGTCAAGCATATGATGAAAACTATATTAAAAAGGTCTTTCGTATTATACATACTATGAAAGCAGATTCTACAATGATGCTTATAGATGATATTGCTGTACCTAGCAGAGTATTAGAAAGCTTACTTGTCTTTTTTAGAAATAATAAAATTGACATTAAAGACACAGAGCGTTTTGACAAGATTATAACAACATATGTAAAATACGTATCAGATGATGTCAATGAATTTGCAAAAGGCGCTAAGCTTGGCTCGGGGCATAAAGACTTAGAAGATAATATTAACAATTATCTTGAGGATTTAAAAAAAGAATATAAAGATATACAAAATGAAGAGCAGACATCTTCTGTGCCTTCTGGAAGGCGACAGGTATACTATATTCCAAGTGCTAGTGAAAGCACTGAAAAAGAAAAGAAACCTGAAGTGAAAAAAATTGAAAAGACAAAAGAGACCACTAAAAAACTTAAAGCAACAAACTCTTTTGACAGACAATCTAGGATTAGTGAAGAAGTCGTGATGGTCAAACAGAGAGATATTGACAGCCTTAATAAAAGCATAAAACACTATAATAATTTTGTACAAAGTATCGAAGAAAGATTTGCAGGTGACAGACATATAGAGATAAGACACAGGGATTTGATGCTGTTTAAGAGCATAGCAAATGAAATATCATCTGCGGCAGGACTTCTTACAGAATCAGACTTTGTGGCGATAGCCAAAAAAATGGAAGCACTTGTAGATGAGATGTCTGCATCACTTAAAAAACCTGTAAAGCTTCTTGTACGTGGTGAGAGAACACTATTTAATAAATCGGCAAGGGAAAAGATATCAAGTGCTCTTGTACACATAATAAGAAATGCTGTTGACCATGGTATTGAAAGCATAGAAGAGCGTGAATGTCTAGGTAAAGCACCTATGGGGCTTATAAGACTTAATTTTAATAAAAAAGATGGACATCTGATTATAACGGTAGAAGATGACGGTGCAGGAATTGACAAAGATGCAGTCCTTAAAAGTGCCAAAGAAAATAATCTTTTAAAGAAGCCAGAAACAGAATATACAGAAGATGAGATTATAAATTTACTCTTTGCAAGTGGTGTAAGCACAACTGAAAAGCCAAATGATTACTCGGGACGAGGTGTTGGAATGGATGTTATTCGTCACAATATAGTTTCTCTTGGTGGCGAAATAAAGATATCAAGTAACTTTGGATATGGCACAAAGATAGTTATGACATTTTGAAGTGACAAATATCACAACAAGAGTAATTATCTTTAATTAATTACTCTTGTTGTGATAAAAATCGAATAATTATATAAGCTGCATCTGTACGTCTTTTGTTAGTACGTCTGTGTAGCTGAAAGAAATTGTGTGTACTGTATTGTCTAGTTTATTTTCAACTTGTACAAGAAATATGCTTGGATAAGTTTTACATATAACACCTTCGGTTACATCAATCTTATGCCTGCCACGGTTTGAGCGGATTTTAACTTTACTGCCGATGTTTTTATCAACGGAGAATTTTACTCTGTTTATATCTGTATGGCTCATTTTTCACCTATGCCTTTCACTGTGTGCAGTAAACATTAATGCATGTCTACAATAATCTTTTACATTACATAAGCTAATTTAGCACAAAATTACAAAAAAGTCAATTTTTAACGCTTTTCTAAAGAAAATTAAATATAAAAAATAGACAATAATTTAAACAGAAAATTTATTTTATTATATAATATTTTCACAAA
>DESG01000087.1 GCA_002361175.1 Lachnoclostridium sp. UBA3320
GCTTTAGCATAGGGGAGCGTCATACTGATAACTATAAGTATGAAACAATGAAAGACAAAGGCAGATATATTTATAAAACATATAAAGTTGCTACTGTTGTTTCATTTGAATATATGTATGGAAACCGTACAGATGTATATCCGCGTATGATTACAAGCGACCAAAATATACAAAAAATAATTCCTGATGGCTGTTATCACTGTATTTATATTGATGCCAGAAAGGATATGACGACAAAGGAGAGAAAAGAACTTGAAAGCAAATTGATAAATATAGGTGCAGTATTTAATGAAGTATCAGTACGCAGCCTAGAAGATAATATTAAACAGAATGAAATGTTTTACTACAAACAAGTAGTTTATATATATGGTATTGCTATAACAGTATTTATTCTAGTTCTGGTCAATATGGCAAATAACTTAGAGTACCGTATGTATTCAAGAACACGTGAAATCTGTATGCTGCGTGCCGTTGGAATGAGTGTTTTTATGACAAGGGAAATATTCTTATTTGAAAATATGTTGCTTGGAATTGTGTCTGTTATAACTGCCTATTTTGTATCACATCCAGTTTTATACTATCTTTACAACATATCAGATATGAAACTGTATGGACACAGATTTTTATTTAATTATACTGCATTTTTGGCAGTTTCAGTGACAGCTCTAATATTATGTATACTGCTTTCGCTGAATATATTAAAATCATGGAAAACAAAACAGATAATAGAAGCGATAGGGAAAGCAGATTAAATATTTAATTATAAAAGGACTTGCAAACGAATAAAAGCTATGCTATATTATAAGTATAAAAAGAAAACAACTGCCCACAAGGGGTTGACCAGTTTGATAATAGCAAAAGCCACCTTTCGACTTGCCAAAGTATCAGGGTGGCTTTTGCTATGTATAGCTACTTACAAAACGTAAACACGAATGTAAGCAATGCTAAAAGGAATATGCCAAATGTCAGCAATTCCATAAGAGAAATATTATTCTTACGTTTTCTCTTTTTCATAAGCATCACCCCCATTCTATAAAGAATAGAGGTCAACACATTTTTAGCACCTTTAATGTGATTTTCCAAAAAGGTCTAAAAGTTTTTCAACCTGTTTTTTTGTAGCTGTAGCATCTCCTTCTTTAATATTTGTGCCATTATTAAAACTCATCTGAAATAGTATATTTTCTTCGGTAAAATATACTATTTCATGTTTATTATCATCTTCTACAAAACGGGCAGTTTTATCGCTGCCATATTGATAATTTTCCACAGTTTTTGCATAATTTACACCATATCCCCAGCTTTCATGCTCAAATCCTTCAACAGTATACATTCCGTTTACATTATATGAAACACCATCATAAATAATCTGAGCAGATATATGACCATAACTGTATTCTGGTATTATGTCAACTGCAATATCCTTATATTCAACTTTATCTGCACATGGAAAAACTATATTTGTGACTTTATTCATATCTTTATAAGAATCAAAATACTGGTAATAATTATACGGAGGTTCTGCTTTATTTTCTGAATCAAGCACTATTTTTGTTCCTGCATTTGTAATAAATCCTTTAACATTCATTGGAACTGGTTGAATTTTTCCAAATCCCATTTTTTCATTGTTGGCGGACAATGTAAATATGCCTAATATTGATTCGGCAAAACTCATTATCTTTTCATGCTGTAAAGTCCCGCCAATTATACATATAAGCGTTATTGCTGCAATAGCTGTCTTCCAGGCAGCAGAATGCCTAAAAATTTTTCTGTCAGGAACATTTTGTTCCTGCAATGCAACAGCTTTATTTATTGCTTTTTTTGTAATGCCTGATGGTTTCTTTAATAAATTCATCTCCTGTTTGTAGCTGTCTTTAAAATTCATAATTCTTACCGCCTTTCCTTAATATCTTTTTTAACTTGTTTCTTCCTCTGGATAACCTGCTGGCAACAGTATTTTCTTTCATATGTAATAATTGTGCAATTTCTTTTATACTATATTCTTCATAATAAAATAAATGTAAAACTACACTGTACTTACATGGTAATTGTTGCATACACTCTGTAAGATATCCTGATGCCTGTTCCTCCTGTTCTTCCATTTGCTCTGTAACTATTTTGTTATCAATAATTACTTTCTGACACCATGCAGATTTCCAGAAATCTTTACAACAATCTATTGTTGCTCTTAACAGCCATGCTTTTAGATGTTCCTCGCTGTCTATCTTTGACTTCATACGCAAAAGTTTAATACAGACTTCTTGATAAACATCATCTGCTTGGTCTTTGCTTTTCAACTGTATATACGCTGTGCGGTAAATTGTATCACCATATTTTTCTAAAATACTTTCTACTTCTGCATGGCTATAACTATACATTTACGCTTCACTCCTTTCTATACTATATACGAGATAAAAGCAAAAAAACTTGCATAGGGTCTTCAAAAAAACGGTCAATAGGATATAATAATAATTAACCATTCCAGTCAGTGAGGTATCATATAATATGAATGAGAAATTTTTTCAACTTCCGAAAGAGAAACAAGAAAGAATTATCAATGCTGGTTTTTATGTTTTTTCCAAAAACAGCTATAAGAAAAGCCCAGTAGGTGAAATTGCCAGCATTGCTGGTATCAGCAAGTCGCTTTTGTTTTATTACTTTCATAACAAAAAGGAGCTTTATCTTTTTTTATGGGATAAGGGTGCTGAAATTACAATGAAATATCTGAATGACTACAAATGTTATGAGCCAGCTGATTTGTTTGAGATGATGGAGCGGGGTATGCGGGCAAAATTTAAGATTATGGAAAAGTATCCGCATATGGCGGCATTTACAGTGAAAGCATTTTATGAGAAAGATATACAGGTCAGCAGTGAAATCCAGAACAGCTACCACAAGTATTTTGGCATGAAAGCTACCAATGTCATTGCATCGCTTGACCCTGCTAGCTTTGTCCCAGGTCTTGACCTAGAAATGATGTACCGGGAAATGTACTGGGCATCAGAAGGATATCTGTGGGAAATGCTGCAGTGTGGTGAACTTGATGCAGTACAGATGGAAAAGGATTTTAACAAGCTTTTACAGTTCTGGAAGTCAATTTACAAGAATAAGGAGAAAAATTTATAACCTATGAAAGCAATTACAACAAATCATCTTGCAAAATATTATGGAAAATCACGCGGTATTGTAGATATAAGCTTTTCTGTGGATGAAGGTGATTTTTTTGGATTTATCGGGTCAAATGGTGCTGGAAAAAGTACAACAATCCGTATTTTACTTGGACTTATAACAGCTACAAGTGGTTTGGCTGAAATTTTCGGGCAGGATGTAAAAAAGCATAAAACGTCTATTTTAAGAAAAATTGGCTATATGCCGTCGGAGGCATCACTATATAGCAGTATGCGTGTAAAGGATATAATCTGCTTGTCTGCTGGGCTGCGTAAGATGGACTGCAAAGCAGAAGCGCAGAAGCTTTGTAACAGACTTGAACTTGATACTTCTAAAAAAATTAGGGAATTATCGCTTGGAAACCGCAAAAAGGTCTGCATTGTTTGTGCAATGCAGCATAAACCAGAGTTATATATCCTTGATGAGCCTGCCAGCGGACTTGACCCGCTTATGCAGCATGAATTTTATTCTATTTTAAAAGAACGCAATAAAGAAGGCGCAACAATATTTTTATCTTCACATATTCTTTCAGAGATACAGAGGTATTGTAAGCATGCTGCTATAATTCGTGAAGGTAAACTTCTTTTAAGTGACAGTGTGGAAAGGCTTGGACATACAGGTGTAAAGCGGATAACACTCCAGGGAGTGGACAGTATACCAAGGTTGGAACATATTAAAGATGTAAAAGCAGAACAGGGTACTATAAGTTTTCTTTACAGTGGTGAGCCCGTTTTACTGCTAAAAGCACTGTCTATACTTCCGATTACAGATATTACAGTTACTGAACCAGATTTGGAAGAAGTTTTCATGCACTATTATGCAAAGGAGAAAGATGGCTATGGTAATATTTAAACATGAAATGAAACAGGGAAAAACTGCTTTAATTGTCTGGACTGCTGCCATTTCATTTATGATTGGTATCTGCATTATGATTTACCCTGAAATGTCTTCTCAGATGGGTGAGGTCAGTGATATGTTTGCTGGTATGGGCAGTTTTTCACAGGCATTTGGAATGGATAAAATTAATTTTGGAGAGTTTGCTGGATTTTTTAGTGTGGAATGTGGCAATGTGTTGGGGCTCGGTGGTGCATTTTTTGCGGCAATGCTTGGAATCTCTGCGCTAGCAAAGGAAGAAAAGGAACATACCGCAGAGTTTTTGCTGGCACATCCTGTATCAAGGGCAAAAATCATATCAGGGAAACTGTTTGCTATAACTGCACAGATTGCAATTCTTAATATTGTAGTTATAGCTGTTACAGTGTTTTCTGTCATTGCCATTGACATAGATGTACCTGTAAAAACACTTGCCCTGCTGTTTATTGCATATTTTTTGATGCAGTTTGAAACAGCTGCTGTAACTTTTTGTATTTCTGCATTCTTAAGCCATAGTGGTTTTGGAGCAGGAATTGCCCTTGCCGCTGTTTTTTATTTTTTAAATATTGTTGCAAACCTTACAGAACAAGCAGAAATTTTAAAATATATTACCCCATTTGGCTATACAGAGGGAGCAGACATTATTATGAATGATGCCATAAACGGTAAATATTTTGCCTCTGGAATTATTTTTACTATAGCTGGAATTATTCTTGCATTTTGGAGGTACCAAAGAAAGGATATTTTATAAGGATATTTTATTTTCCTATTGGTGAGAAGACATTGCTTTTTTTACCTATCTGGTATACTATTAGTACAATATAAAAGGAAATAGAGAAAGGAATATACTATATGCTCAAAGCTAATAAAAAATTAATTATAATACTTATATTTACATTAATAACAGGACAGATATCAATTCCATTTTCTGCTTATGCTGGTGCAGATGAGAAGCAGGAAATATATAAAATAATGCAGGAAATTAATCAAAAGAACCAGGAACTTGATGCACCTAGTGGCTCTTTAAAAAAGTTTTGTTATAATTATAAGAATGATAAACGCAAACTTGATAAAAAAGACACATCTATTATGTGGAAGGATTATGACAGGAAAAATATTAAAAAGCGTATTTCGACTGTTTCAGCAAAGAAAGAAGTAAAATGGCTGTTTCGGCTTTTGCGCAGTCAGTATGGGCTGTATACATATTATGGTGGGGACAAGAAGTTTGTTAAAGCAAAAAAAGCTATTTTAAAAGAAATTGACAAAAAAGATTATATTAAAGTCAAAAAATATCAGAGACTTTTACATAAACATTTAAGTTTTATAACAGATAGTCATCTGGCAATAGGCGAAGAGCTTTTTATGGCGGATGTTAGGCTTTTTAGTAATGAATCCATAAAATATATAAAAGATAATACTCATTTTTATAAAGAGGAAAATCCAGATGATGAGATTATATCAATTAATGGACATAAACCTGATGTCTATCTGAAGCGTGCTATTGATGAAGATGGCAGACTTACCTATTTTCCTTATGCAATGTTAGAGCAGAAAGAAAACATCTGTAGTTATAATATACAATACCAGAGTGGAAAGACAGAAAGTATTACACTTAAACCTGCCAGATATTCATATAAAAAGACTATAAAGCGTTTTTATGGCTATGATAAATATGATGACTTGGCATATGTAGAGATGAATCAGGCATATATGGACTGGGAAACTCCAAAGGAGCGTAAGCGTTTCCTTAAAGATGTAAAAGATATGAAAAAGAAAAAGCAGCTTGTATTTGATTTAAGAAATAATACAGGCGGCGATGGCTCATTAATTGATGAGTGGTTTAAGAAATATACTAAAAAATCTCTGTTGCCTAATTACAGTACCTTGCGCATCCGTCCAATATGGATAAGCAATAAAAAAGAATTAAAAGAAATGGATGATTTTGCTAAAAGCTATGGTCTTAAAAGAAATGGAAAATATTACTATTGTCAAGACCCGAAGCATCAATATCTCGAAAATGGAGATAAACAAATTTTTGTGCTTACATCAAGGATGACAAGTTCAGCAGCAGAAGCTATGACAGATGCCTTAAAAAATATTAAAAATGTAGTTACTATTGGAACAAATACAGGCGGTGTTCTTATTAATATGGCAAACTATAGTATGGCAATGCCGTATTCAGGACTGTTTTTACAGTTTGGGGCGTGCTTGCAATATTTCGATTCATCTTATTTTAAAGAATCTTATGGAATAGAACCCGATATTTATCTAACTGGAAAAAACTTAAATAAACGTCTTGAAAAGTTTTTTAAAATATATGTAAAATAGCTATTTTAATATAAAAATGGAGAAATTACAATGCAGATACAAAAAGATGAGAATGGATTATCATTGTTAAAAAAGGGCAAGAAAAGTCTTGTGCATATGGTATTTAGCCGCATGGGATTAATTCTAACTCTTCTGTTAATTCAGGTATTATTTTTATTAGGAATGTTTCAGTGGTTTAAAGATTTTCTCCCGCATATATTGGGAGGAACAACCTTATTTACTGTTGGAATGGTATTGTATCTTCTTAACAGTAGAATTGACCCAAGTGCAAAGATTACATGGCTGGTTGTTATTATGTTGTTGCCAGTATTTGGCGCATTATTGTTTTGGTACACACAAAGCGATATTGGACATCGTGCGTTAAAGTTTCGCTTAAACCAGCTTATTTCACAGACAAAAAATAGTATTAAACAACCTAGTGAAGTTATGGAAACACTCCAAAAAGAAGATGAAGGTGTGGCAAATCTTGTTCGCTATATGCAGCGAAGTGGTTGTTTTCCTGTATTTGATAAAACTTCTGTCACGTATTTTCCTATTGGTGAAAAGAAATGGGAGGAATTGTTATGTCAGCTAAAACAGGCTAAACACTTTATTTTTCTGGAGTACTTTATTATAGATGAAGGACTGATGTGGGGCAAGATTTTGGAAATTCTGGCACGTAAGGTACAGGAAGGTGTTGATGTACGTGTTATGTATGATGGAACTTGTGAATTTTCTACTTTGCCACATGACTATCCTAAGCGTCTTAAAGCTCTGGGGATTAAGTGCAAAACGTTTGCTCCTGTTACCCCTTTTATCTCAACTCATTATAATTACCGTGACCACCGCAAAATACTTGTAATTGATGGGCACACAGCTTTTAATGGTGGGGTAAATCTTGCAGATGAGTATATTAACCATATTGTAAAATTTGGACATTGGAAAGACACAGCAGTTATGATAAAAGGCGAAGCGGTTAAGAATTTTACACTGATGTTTCTTCAGATGTGGAATATTGATGAAAGAGTGCCTGAATTTGACAGTTTTCTTACCGCTTCTGTATCTGCTAAGAAAAATACATCTGGATATGTAGTTCCTTATGGTGATTGCCCTCTGGACGATGATAAAGTAGGAGAGCGTGTTTATATGGATATCTTAAACAGGGCAAAAAAATATGTACATATTATGTCACCATATTTAATTTTAGATGGTGAGATGGAAGCTGCATTAAAATTTGCTGCTGAACGTGGAGTAGAAGTAAAGCTGATACTTCCTGGCATACCTGATAAACAGATACCATATGCACTGGCAAAAACACATTATGCATCACTGCTGGGCTCTGGAGTAGAAATTTATGAGTATACACCAGGCTTTGTCCATGCAAAAGTATTTGTAAGTGATGATAAAGAAGCGGTCGTTGGCACAATTAACCTAGACTACCGCAGCCTTTACCATCATTTTGAGTGCGCCACTTATATGTATGGTGTGGACTGTATTCCAGAGATAGAAACAGATTTTCAGTCCACTGTGGCTCAGTGTCGGGCAGTTACACCTGTGACAATACGACATGAAAAATTAATGCTTAAATTGACAGGGTTTATTATGAAAGTTTTAGCACCTTTAATGTGAAAAAGTGTTTATTTTATTCTGTCCACCTCATTCTTTCAACAACACTGATTTTACTCATTCTCTGGCAGCATATGACAGGAACTATAAGTACTACAGCAATGACTGGTAAAATACAAAAAAGCACTGGAGCTACTGTGAGTTTCCATGTAAAGAAGAAAGTTTCTTCTCCAAGATTCTTTACCACTGTCATGCTTAATATTACACTTAATATAAGTGCGCAAACTATTGTATACAATGCATAATATCCGCCTTCATAGCATAACATATTTTTTAGCTGTCTTTCTGTCATTCCCACAGCTTCCATCATGGCAAATTCTCGTTTTCTCGACAATACAGAGGTCACCATTGTGTTGATAAAGTTAAGAATGCCAATTATTGCCAGAGTAAGTACAAGTAAGCCTCCTGCTAAAACATACATATTTTTATTGGAATCAAACTGTTCTACAATACTCGCTTTTGAAGTATAGGTAAGGTCTTCATTTACATTTTCACAGTAATTTGCCATCCATTCTTCCATCTTATCTTCCTGTCCTTTTTCCACATTAAAAATAGTGCGCATTGGCTGTTGCATTCCCATGAAATTTAGATATTCCTCTTCTGGAAGTATATAATTACATTCAAACAGTCCATAATGCTGAAATCCGCACGCATGTGGCATATCTGCAACTGCAAGCACTTCATAATCTCGTGTTTCTCCACTTTCGTTGCTTACTGTCACCTTTTCGCCTGGTTCAAAATAATTTACTTCTTCTTCATCACTTATCCCATATCTTGTTGCAATCACATATTTACCAGTGGAAAATTTCTCCCAAGAAAGCTCTCCTTCTGGTTTTTGTAGTTTCTCCATAACCATTTTCCCTACACCATATACCTTACCATCAATCCAACGATTTTTGCGGTAATCATCTATAGTTTCAGTATCTCCAAATGCCTTCATCATTACGTTAAAGCTTTCTTTTACCCTTGGATTATTAAAGAATCTTTCCTCAAGTAGTGCATATGTCTCATCTGTAAATACAGGAGGAATTTCTTTCATATAGATATTTCCAGTCTCTTTTACCTCTTTTTGCTTTCCAAGAGCATCTAAAAACTCTTTTGTTACGCCATCTGTTATAATTGCATCATAATTAACAGATAAATTATCAAGTGTTGCGTCTGCAACTGAAAAATCACTAACTGCCATAGAAGACACAAATTTATCCATATCAAAGCCCTGAACCAGACTGTAAATACTGTTTAGCATTACCAGTGCCATAGACAAAGATGCAACAACAATAACAATTTTCTTGCGATTTCTTTTAATATTTTGAAATGCCATTGCCCTTGTATTTACCTGTTTTGTCTTTTTTACTTTCTTTTTTCCAAAAGCCCCATACGAAGTCTCTGTATATCTAATTGCTTCAACAGGTGATACTTTAGAAGCAATCCTGCAAGGCTTAATACAGCTTATAAACACTGTAATAAAAGAAAATACTGCTGCTCCAACAAATACCCATATATTCAGTTCAACATTTGTATCTGTTGTCTTAGAAAAACTTAATTCTCCCATAACTACTGGAAGCAGAAATGTTCCTACTACTGTTCCAAAAATTAGTCCTATAGGAATTCCATAAAAAGACAGCATATAAGCCTGACGGTGTACAATTTTTCTAAGCTGCTTTCCTGTAGTTCCTATAGTTTTTAAAAGGCCATAATACTGAATATCATTATATATATTAATATAAAAAATATTGTATATAATAAGATATCCTGATATCACAATTACAAAAAGAATAGTTGCAATCAGCACAACAGTTACCATATCTACACTATTGCCCATATATGCCCAGTTAATACCTGTATCTACATATTTGAATCCACAGCGCTTTGCAAGCTCTTCTGCTTGCTTTTCTAAATTAAAACTGCTTTTAAAATTAAAATCTGCCATAATTCTTCCAGCATAATCAGAAGTATCAACTTCTGTTTCCATAGCAGAAGTTACTGGTGTTGGAGCTACTTTATGGGCATATTCTTCTGATACTAACGCAATCTGCGATTGCGCAATCGTATCACCTTTAAAATATCCACTTAATGTAAATACTTTCTTAATGGGTTTATTATTATTTATCTTAAGTTCTAACAAAACTTTTTCTCCAATTTTGCAGGGTATGCCTAATTTTTCCAGTACAAGGTCGCTGGTTACAATCTCATCTTCTTTTTGTGGCATATGTCCAGTTTCAGGATAACAGAAACAAAACTTTGCATCTAAATCCTCGTAAAAGCTTACTTCTGTACGCAGCTTTAGCAGTTCTTTATTTACTGCATCTGCTACCACAATGCGGTAAGAAACTTCTTTAAGCTTTTTATCTTTTTTTACAATATCATATTCTTCTTGTGTCAGGTATTTGAACCCTGCGTGTGAACTTCCTCCTACCTGTCGCATTGTCGCTATCTGCTGTTTTTGTACAATACTTCCACCTATAGTAAATAACACAGTAAAAAGAAGCGTTGTCAGGGCAATAGCTAAAACAGTTATAATATTTCTACTTTTTCCAGCTTTTCTTGTTCTATCAGCAATCCTATTAATAACTGCTTGATTTTTAACCTTATTCATCCTCTGCACCACCTTTTACACTTTCATTTTCATTTCGGATTTTTCCATCTTCAATTCTTATAATACGGTCTGCTAACTGGGCAATCTCTTCATTGTGTGTAATCATAATAATTGTCTGCCCAAACTTTTCACCTGTCACTTTTAGAAGTCCTAAAACATCTTGACTTGTCTTAGAATCTAAGTTTCCAGTTGGTTCATCTGCCAGAAGAATTGCTGGTTTTGTTGCAAGAGCTCTAGCGATAGCCACTCTTTGCTGTTGTCCCCCTGATAACTGACTTGGCAGGTTTTGAAGTTTTTCTCTAAGTCCTAAAATATCAATTACATTGTCTACATATGCTTTATCTACTGTATTATCGTCAAGCTGAATCGGAAGTACGATATTCTCATAAGCATTCAATACTGGCATCAGATTATAGCTTTGGAATACAAATCCAATTTTCCTTCTGCGAAATATACAGAGAGCGTCATTTTTAAGCTTTAGTATATTTTTATCATCTACATACACTTCTCCTGAAGTTGGTTTATCTAAACCTCCAAGCATATGAAGAAGAGTTGATTTTCCACTTCCGCTTGTACCTACAATAGCCACAAACTCACCTCGTTCAATTTCAAGGTTTACACCATCTAATGCTTTAACTTGATTTTCACCACTGCCATAATACTTTTTTAAATTTACTGTTCTTAATACTTTCATAAAAACTCCTTTCTGCAATCCCTAAAATACAGCCATAAAAAGGGACAGTCTTTTATTACTGTCCTTATTGTATCACACTGTTCTTACTATAATCTTTCACAAATCTAACAGATGTGAAAGAATTAAAAAATTATCTATACATAGCTTCTTTGTAGATACATCATAAACTCTGCTCCATATCCAAACTTTGATTTTACCTTAATATAACCATTCTCTCTTTTAATAATCTCTCTTGCAAGATACAGTCCAATTCCTACACCATCTTCTTCATGTACATTTTCTGCCCTGTAAAATCTTCTAAATATCTTAGCAGTATCTGTTTCCTTAATGCCTGCGCCATAATCTTTTACTGAAATAGCCACATAAAGTTGATACTCTGTTACTGATATAATAACTTTTTTGCCAGAAGGAGAATACTTCACCGCATTATCCACAATATTTTCCAATGCTTCTTTTGTCCATTTCATATCATAATATGCGCTGCAAGTACCTGTATAAGTATTTAAAACTTTAATGTTTTTTTGCTGTGCCTTTGGCATAATGTCTAAAGTAACTGCATCTAAAAGTTCTGATATATGCTGACACTTGGGTTTTACTTCCACAATATTGCTTTCAAGTCTTGACATCTTTATAAGTGATTGAATTAGAAAATCTAATTTTTCTACTTGTTTGTTAATTTCTATAAGCATATTAAGGTTTTCTTGCCTGTAAATATCTATATCGCCTTCACTTGTATTTTGTGAAGTTTCCAGTCTTTCCTTTAAAAGCTCTGTATACAGGCGAATATTTGCCATAGGTGTCTTTGTTTGGTGAGAAATATCAGATATTAGCTCTTTTATCTTATTTTTTTCTTTTTCTATATTTTCTCTGGATAATACAGATGCTCCCAGAAAATGTTTCCACTTGTTTTCAAGTTTTGACAGCTTGGATTCGTTATAATCAGATTCTTGAAATGTTCCTGAAATTGCTTTATCAAGCATCTGGTCTAGTCGGTCTAAAGTTCTCATGATTTTTTCTCCTTCTTCCACATATATCCTTGTCCATATATTGTCCTGATATAAGAAATATTATCTTTTTTATCTTCAAGCTTACTTCGTAAGCGGTTCACTGTAACTGAAAGTGCATTTTCGTCTACATATTCTCCTCCATCACTCCACAATCTATCAATTAAGACATTTCTTGTTATTATCCTTTCTTTATTTTCTACAAAAAGCTTTAAAAGACGCTGTTCATTGACACTTAAAGAAATAAGTTTTCCGTTTTTGGTAAACATAAGAGTTCCAAAATCAAAGACAAATCCATCTTCTTCATATACATAAGCACTTTGAGTATTTATTCGCCGCATAAGTGTCTTAATTCTTGCACGCAGTACTGCAAGACTAAACGGCTTTATCATATAATCATCTGCTCCAAGCATAAGTCCCATAACTTCGTCCATCTCCATATCATTTGCTGTAAGTACAAGCACTGGAAGTTGTGAATATTGCCTAAGCCATTTAAGATAATTATAACCACTTCCATCTGGCAAATTTATATCCAGTATAATAAGCTTAGGACATTTTTTATTAAAAGAATCCTTTGCAGATTTAACTGTCATATCTTGTACAAATTCTAAATCAGGTTCTTTAAGTGCTAACACAATTCCATCACTTAATGCTCTGTCATCTTCTACAATTTGAATTATCACTGTTTACTCCTGCCTTTCGTGTAATATTAATTAATAATACTACAAAATAGAGTTCCATGCGTTATTATAAAAATAATTTTATATTAAATTTCTTGAAACTAGATGTATTGTGTGGTAAAATTATGAAGATGCTAAAACTGCATATAGTAAAATTTTAATTACAATTATCATAAGGAGGTATTTTTAAAGTGGAAGGAAAGCGTAATATAATCGTAGGACAGTCAGGAGGACCTACTTCGGTTATCAACTCCAGCCTAGCAGGAGTATATAAAAATGCAAAAGAGAGAGGATTCCATAAGGTATATGGAATGTTACATGGCGTGCAGGGACTATTAGATGAACAGTATGTAGATTTGTCTGACCATATTCACTCAGATATGGATATTGAACTGTTAAAAAGGACTCCTTCAGCCTTTTTAGGTTCATGCCGTTATAAATTGCCAGAAATTCATGAACAGCCAGAACTTTATGAGAGAATTTTTGACATTTTAGACAGACTTGAAATTGAAACATTTATCTATATCGGCGGCAATGATTCAATGGATACAATCAAGAAACTGTCAGATTATGCTATTGTCAAAGGACATTCACAAAAATTCTTGGGTGTGCCAAAGACTATTGACAATGACTTAGCACTGACAGACCACACTCCAGGATTTGGAAGTGCCGCAAAATATATTGCAGCTTCTACTAAGGAAGTAATCCGTGATATGTTAGGACTGGCATATAAAAAACAGATGATTACAATTATTGAAATTATGGGACGTAATGCAGGCTGGCTTACAGGAGCTTCTGCACTTGCAAAGACAGAAGACTGTGATGGTCCTGACCTTATATATCTACCAGAGATTCCTTTTGATTTGGACAAGTTTTTAGCAAAGACAAAAGAGATACTAGAACAGAAAGATTCAGTAGTTATTGCAGTATCTGAGGGCATTAAGCTTGCAGATGGCAGATATGTCTGTGAATTGTCAGGTGGTGCAGATTATGTAGACCCATTTGGACATAAACAGCTTCAGGGTACAGCTTCATATTTGGCAAATTATCTGGGTGCAGAAATCGGATGTAAGACAAGAGGTATTGAGTTTTCTACTATGCAAAGAAGTGCATCACACATGGCATCACGTGTCGATGTAGATGAAGCGTTCATGGTAGGCGGTGCTGCTGTAAAAGCTGCAGATGAAGGAGACAGCGGCAAGATGATAGTAATTGACCGTGTTGCAGATGACCCATATATGAGTGCTGCTGGAATTTATGATGTACACCGTATTGCTAACAATGAAAAGATGGTTCCACGTGAGTGGGTAAATGAAGAAGGAAATTATGTAACAGAAAAGTTTATCAGTTATGTTGAGCCACTTATTCAAGGAGATTACCAGCCATTTATGGTAAAAGGTCTGCCACAGCATCTTGTGCTTAAAAAAAAGTAATACATTTTCTTTAAGAATAAGAGCTTGTGAAAGCGGTAAGTCAATTTAAAAATGGATTTGCCGCTTTCATAATCTTTATATATCATTAAATATTTCTTCCATCTGGCTTATTTCTTCTCTTTGCATTTCTATAATATCCTCTGCCATATCTTTTATTTCATCGTGCAAAGTAGTTTTTAAAATTGCTTCTGCCATATCTACAGCCATCTGATGGTGAATAACCATTCCTTCTATATAAGCTGATTCAACATCGCTTGCTGTTTCAGTTTCATGTGCCATATCTTGGTGAGAGGCTATCATTTTATTATAAGAATTAAGATAAGTACGTTCGCTTTCTTTGTCAGTTATTGCTAATCTTTCAATTTCTTTTAACAGCATACGCATTTCTATTGTTTCTTCGCTGTATTCTTCAATAATTTCTTTAGCAAGTTTTTTAAGTTCCTTGTTTTTACCACCATATTTAAGATAACTTTTTGTTATGTCAATAGCGGCTTCATAGTGGGGTATTATTCCTATAAGAAAATCAAGTTCTGCACTTCCTGATTCCTGTACACTCATATTTATCATCATATCTGCCAGAATAGTGTTTTGCTCTTTAAGATATGCAGAAACTTCTGAATCATTATCTGTATTTTTTATAATATCCGTTTCACCTCCATTTGTATTTTGACGTCCTATATAGAGGATAGAAAAAATAATAACTAATATTAATATAACAATAGCAAGGAGACCATACATATGGTAGTTTTTATACTTGTTCATTAAAAAATCCTTTCTAATTATTTTCTTGATATGGTGTCCAAATTAAGATATAATATGCACAAATAATATAGAATAAACAAGAAAGGGTAAAATATATGGCAAATAAAAACAGTGATTATGAATTTGAAGAAACTATGGTGACATTGACAGATGAAGATGGCCATGATAAAGATTTTTATATTGATGAAATATATGAGACAGACGGAAAACTTTACGCAGCCGCAATTCCTGCTGGTGTGGAAAATATTACAGAATACTATGTATTTAGACTTAAAGATTTAGGAAATGACGACTTTGAGATGGAGGATATAACAGACGAGGACGAATACGATGCTGCCGCAGATGCTTATGAAGAAAAGTTAGATGCGAGGATGTGGAACAGGATAATTGAAAGCGAAGAGTAGTGCAAGCAGTGGCAGCATCTGCTAAGTTTTATCAGATACTGCCACTTTGTACCTAATCATTAATCTGCATCATTTTTTACAATCGTCACCTTGCCATTATTTAGTACTGTCTGATGTGGTAATATACTGTTCAACAAACTGTCCACCAAGAAACCTTTTTATTTCTTTTTTGGTAATATAACTTACATTTTTGATTTTGCCATTTTTTTTGCGTGTAATTTTAATCGCAATTCCCTCTGGATTAATATTCAAGGCATAAACTGAACTTCCAGGCTGATGGTCAAGTAAAATTCCCACCAGTTTTTTGTTGTAATAATATGCATCACCTTTTTTTGTAATACCATAAGCCTTGTATTCCTTAAGACGCTGTGTGTCCTGACTGATAGTGCCAGCATAAGCACCTGCTTGAATTGCTCCTGTCATTAGTGCTGCTGTAAACAGAACAGATAACGCAGTAGCTATTTTTAATTTTTTTTTGAAATTCATAATTACTTTTAACCTCTCTTTCATTAATTTTGCACTCTGACAAAGTGTTATAGATATAATAGAATTTTTATAACTGCCTCCTTTTCCTAGAACTGCTGTAAATCTTCATAGTCCTTTGCAGAAAGTATTTCTTGGGCTTTTCTTTTTTTATTGGAATGCTTTTGCCATTTTCCAGTAGGAACAGCCAAAGACACTGCATCCTTAAATATGTCCATATTTTCTCTTGCAGGAATATATGTGTCAACTTTACGTTCTGTTTTAAGGTAATTTGTAATTTCACGTGATATAAAACCCATTTGTTTTGCGGTCATAATAACTTTTTCTTTATCTTCTTTACTAATTTGTATCATAATATTATTTTCTGCCTTTATATTAAAATAATCATTTCTCCATTTGATTATAGCAAATTTTTTATATTATGTCCAAAAGGCTAATTGAAGTTATAAAATTTTTACTCTTGACAAAACTGCCGTATGCCTTTAAAATATAGCTTATAAAGGGAAATGAGTTTTTCGACCGTACAGCTATTGCTCAAGCGGCTTGCTCGTTTCTTTTTTTGTTCTTAAAATATCATACAGATACAGTTTCCCATCTTTTGCATGGCGCACCAGTATCCTTGACTTAAAAACATTGTACCTTACCAGTTCGCCCGCATCATCATAAATAGGTATCGCAAAACGTGTGTCATACCTGTACCAGCCGAATTTTGCATCTGTATTATGCTTTTGTGCGTAATTCTCCGCAAATGTTTTATTCGTGGCAATTTCAATCATCTCTTTAATAATTCCTGAAGAATTTGCCTTTGCATACATATTTGCGCCCCTTAGTTCCTTTGTGTCCTTGGAATGTGCAAACTCGTCTGGAAAATCCGTGCCTATGTATACTACATCTGATGTTTCGGTAATCTCCGCACACTGACCGATATATTCTTTCAGGCAGTCCTCAACAACATTCCAATCCACGCTTCTCCTTCCTTTGAAACGCAGGTCATTGATGACCACAATGCTTTTACCGTCAGCGTCTTTTATGATATCAACTTTCTTATCCATTATAGCTGCTCCTTATCTAATCCATTTTATCAAAAAGTCCAACAGCTACATTGTATCATGTCTGCTTATATATTTCTATTTAAAAATCCATAAAAACAATTCTATAAAGTTTTATATCCTGCAAGTGGCGGCATATCTGCTAAATTTTTTATCAGATGTGCCACTTTGTACTTAATCATTAATCTGCATCGTTTTTTACAATAGTCACCTTGCCATTAACATCTGTTAATGCGCCTTCTGTTGAGTGTATAAACAGGCTGTATTTGCCAGACTGTACTTTCCAGGCCATAGCACCAGATTTTATTTCCAGTTTTCCATCGGTGCGTGGATTTGATATTGTATGATAGGTTGTGGATGGATTCTTTTGTTCTGGCTTGGCAAAGCCAACAATCAGGCGGTTTCCTTTTTTTGCTGAAACGTCATAATAAACTTTGTCTCCTTTTTCTAATTGGTATGTTCCAATCCAGATAAATTCACCATTTTTTACATGGCTGATATCTATGGGTATATTGACTTTTTTAGTATTGTCTGATGTGGTACTGTATTGTTCAACAAACTGTCCACCAAGAAACCTTTTTATTTCTTTTTTGGTCATATAGCTTACATTTTTGATTTTGCCATTTTTTTTGCGTGTAATTTTAATTGCAATTCCTTCTGGATTAATATTCAAGGCATAAACTGAACTTCCAGGCCGGTGGTCAAGTAAAATTCCTACCAATTTTTTGTTGTAATAATATGCATCACCTTTTTTTGTAATACCATAGGCTTTATATTCCTTAAGACGCTGTTTATCAAGCTTTTTCTCCATTGCTTTTCTTTCTTTTTTATTACACGTGGCATTAAAAAGCATTGCTTCAAAATTAGTTTTCTTATCATCTAATGCTCGTTCCAGCCAAGATTCAAGCTCTTTATTGGTCATATAGTTTATCAAGACAGAAAAGAATGCAATGTCACTATCAGTATAAGTTTTTTCTGCAAATTCTGCAATAAGAGAGCTGTCTGCATCCATCTCAGCAAGAGCAGTAGAGAAAAATGCGATATCATTATCAGAATAAATTTTATCCAGCCATTTCTTCTGCTCTGCTTTGTCTATCTCTGAGAACACTCCTTTAAACAGGACAATATTATCAGAATTATAATACTTCTTTACCATTTTAGAATATGTATTATTTTTTTTGGATGACTGTTTTAAAGAAGTATCTTGTGTATTTTCCTGTATACTCTGTGTGTCCTGACTGACAGTGCCAGTATAAGCCCCTGCTTGAATTGCTCCTGTCATTAGTGCTACTGTAAACAGAACAGATAGCGCAGTAGCTATTTTTGATTTTTTTTTGAAATTCATAATCGCTTTTAACCTCTCTTTCATTAATTTTGCACTCTGACAAAGTGTTATAGATGTAATAGAATTTTTATAACTGCCTCCTACACCTATTGCATGAAGCAGAGTATCTCCATAAGAACGCCGTTTTTCTACATCTAGTTTCTGAATGACTGCTTCGTCACAGGCAAGCTCACAAATACGCTCAAGTTTCTTACCCATCAACCAGACCAACGGATTAAACCAGTGTATACATATAACAACCTGCACTAGCCATTTGTAAAACATGTCCTTGCGTTTATAGTGAATCAGTTCATGATGTACAATATACCAAAAATCTATATCTGGCAGACTAGTGGAAGGCAGTATGATGCGAGGATTAAAAAATCCAATAAGCAGAGGTGAGAAAACCAGATTGTTTGTATACAGCTCTACAGGACGTTTTACGCCTACTAATTCGCCAGTCTGTGCCAGCATATCCAATAGTTCTATATCAGAAACTTCTTTCCAGCCAGCTCTAACATAATTTATAAAACTCTGATAAACTGTAATTTTTCGTACCAAGAAAGATAGTGCAACGCCAAGCCATATCAGCCATAAATAAGAGATTGCCACTGTCAAGGTATCTTGTGTAATATCTGTATCTGGTTCAGTATTTGACGGTAAATTTGAAATAAAGTCTTCATCAGGAATAGATTCTTCACTTTCTTTTTGTGCTGTACTATCGTCTATAACAGGACTGTTACCCAGATTAACTATAAGGGATATATCTTTAGATGGCAATGTTTTGGTTTCTCTTTCCTGCATGGTCTGTAATAGTGTGTCTACAAGGTTTGTCTGTGGTGCAAGCGGCAAAACTAACCGAGCTGCTGCCACCAGCCATATATAGTATTGCCACCGCTTGCTTGTTATCTTGTTTAACAGCGGACAACAAAGAAACAAGACAATAATTACTAGTGAGCCAGAGAAAGAAAGGGATAAAACTACTTTAAAAATTTCATTCAACGGCTTTTGCCCTCCTTTTCCCAGAACTGCTGTAAATCTTCATAGTCCTTTACAGAAAGTATCTCTCTTTTAACCAGCGTTGATATAAGCCCCTTTGCATTGCCGTCATAAAACTTGTCAATCAGCGTCTGTGCCTGTGCTGTCTGGTAGTCTTCTTCTGATACAATAGCGGTGTATTCATTTTTGCGGCCGATTTTGCGTGTCTTTAAGATTCCTTTTTCCACTAGTCGAGAGAGCAGTGTAATAACTGTGTTTTTCTGCCATGTTCGCCCTGCTTTTAACAGTTCTTCCATAATATGCGCATAAAGCGCAGTTCCTCCGTTTGCCCAGATAATTTTTAAAAGTTCAAGTTCAGAGTCAGAAACTTGATTTGTCATGTTTTACCATCTCCTTTGACGACATTTTGTAGGCTGGATTTAGGATAACACTTCGTAGGCTAAATGTCAATAGGAAAAGTGTAATTGTTTACAAATTTATAAAATGTCAATGCGAAAAAAAAGAACGCCCCAAAAGCGTTCTTTGATATATAATAATAAGTATTTTTTTAATATGTGTCATTGTAGATTATTTTAGCTTTTATTTCCTCTGCTTTTTTGGCACTGTCAAGTGCTGTGATAATTTCACCTGAAAAATCAATACATGTACCCATACCACGGCTTGTAATAATATTGCCGTCTCTTATAACAGGCTTTTTCTGATATTTTGCACCAGTAAGTTTTTCTTCAAAACCTGGATAACATGTTGCATTTTTGCCTTCAAGTATGCCAAGTGCGCCAAGTATGCTTGGAGCAGCGCATACAGCAGCAAGAAATTTGCCAGAATTATTAAATTCTATGAGTTTGTCAGTAAGCGGTTTATATGCAAGCAGGTTTTTTGTTCCAAGAAGTCCTCCTGGAAGGATAAGCATGTCAGCACTGTCGATATCAGCATTTTCAAATAATTTATCTGCTTTAATTACCACACTGTGTGAACTTGTAACTTCAAGCTCTCCTGTAATAGATACCATGTCAATCTCAATTCCTGCTCTTCTGAGCATATCTACAACAGTAAGCATTTCTACATCTTCAAATCCTGTTGCTACGAAAATAAGTGATTTAGCCATTGTTATTGTTACCTCCATTTTTGTATATATTGTTTTATTCTACTGTTTTAAATGTTTATATAATTCATTAATGCCATAAACATTATCTTTTCTTTAAATTTTCTAAATGTTTATTAAGTTTTTTATCAAAACTAAATACATTTTCTTTATTCACCCTGTGATACGCAATTAATAGACAATCCACGAAATCTAATGAGATTGACGAATATATATCTATAGCCATTCTAATGCACTCATCTTCGGGGCAACTGACAACATCCAGTATATTGTTAATCATGATTTTAATTTGTAAGCGTTGCAAAGAATAGACTTTCTGAAGTACATATACTACTTCTGAAATAATTTCTGGTTTTGTATAAGCTCCGTTATCTATCACTTCTACTGCTTTTGAAGTCATTTCTGGACAATCATCTAATATACAACGAAGAATTACATTCGCATCAATTAATTGCATGTTTTTCTGCCATTGCACTTGCAAATGCCTCCTTTTCCAAAGGTACAAGTTCAGGGTTTGCGTATTGATGGGCAATTCCTACTATAGAATTTGCATTTTTTTTCTTTGTGACAGTTTCTTCATTTTCTGTAAGAGTATTTACAAACTGAATATACATATATACTGATTCAAGTTTGTGTTCTGGCATAGTCTGTAATAAATCTATAGCCTTTTCCAATGTTGACATAGGAAAACCTCTCTTTCTTTAATACTTTTTTTATAAATACATTGTATTAAATATTATTTACTAAGTCAATACAAACATTATTGAATTTAAAAGAGAAAGGAAAACATATGCGCAAAAAACTAGAAGAAATCCGCCAAAAGGCGGGCATGACACAGAAACAAGTAGCAGAAATATCTTGGTATAAGTGAAAGAAATTTTAAAACTTAATAATTAATTAAATTTAATAGAAAGTGGTTTGCAAAATGCCATTATCGGATTATACTAAATATATGTATAAATATTAAAAAAGTATATAGACAGGATGGTACTATGTCAGAGAAAACAAATATTAAAAATGAAACTGAAGATATTGTAAAGAAAACATCTTCTGAAAAATTTTTTAAAATGAACCACAAGTATATAAATATATGTTTATATGTTTTGATGGTGTTATTTTTTGGAACTATTATATATATGCTGCTTAATAATTGGTCAGATACTAAAAAATTTATATATGATTTATTTGGTGTTTTAGCACCATTTTTTGCAGCTTTACTTATAGCATATTTTGTTTCGCCTATAGTTGGAAAGTTTGAAAGTGCTATACAAAAATATATTACAAAGGGGAAACATGAAAGAATTGTCAAGATTATTTCAATGGTGCTTGCCTACATTACTTTTATTGGATTTATAATTATTGCATTTGTATTTGTTATACCACAGATTGGCGAAAGCATATCAGAGCTTACATCTAATATTCCAGTTGTTTATGACCATATCGTAGACTGGTTAAAGGAACTTCATAAACAATATCCAATGATAGATGTAAATAAAATTACTGACAGGCTTAATGAGATGGTTCCTGATATTGTTGATTATGGAACAAATATTGTAAGTAATATAGTTCCGATGATTTTTTCTGTTTCGGTATCAATAGTGCGTACTTTTATAAATGTGATTTTTGCATTGATAATTTCTGTATATATGATTTATAGCAAAAGTAAATTCAGATATCAGGCAAAGAGAGTTATCTATGCCATATTTGATGAAACTAGAGGTGATATTGTATGTAGAACATGCAAAGAATGTAATGATATATTTAGTGCATTTCTTATAAGCAAAGCTGTGGATTCATTGATAATAGGGTGTATATGCTGTGTGCTTATGAATATACTGAAACTTCCGTATTCAGTTCTTATAAGCGTTATTGTTGGTATAACTAATATGATACCATATTTCGGACCGTTTATAGGAGCTGTGCCTGGTGTTATAATTTACTTATGTACAAGCCCAAAAGAGGTAATAATATTTGTTATAATGATATTAGTTTTGCAGCAATTTGATGGGCTTGTACTTGGACCACGCCTACTTGGGCAGTCTACAGGTCTTAATCCTATGTGGGTTATATTTGCTATAACGGTGGGAGGCGCATACTTTGGTGTACTTGGGATGTTTATAGGCGTTCCTACCGTAGCTGTTATAGGTTTTTTAGTAAATAAAGCCATAAAATACAAGCTTCGTGGAAAAAATATAAAAGCACTGCGTGAGGAATAGTTTTTTTGCTATGTCTATTTACACCTGTGCGCTATAAGCTTGTATATAGGATTGCCAAGGTTATAAAATTTCTGTTCATATTCAGTCATTATCTTGTCTTTTGCAGGACCATCTTTATGAAGGTCATAGTTAATTTCATCAAGACACCAGCCTGCTGCTTTGATTTCTTCAACAGAAAAATCAAAGAGCGGGCGGTTGTCAGTCTTAAACTGCACAAAACCATTTTCAGAAAGGATTATATCATAACGGTCCATAAACTGCCTTGAAGTCAGCCTTCTTTTGGCATGTCTGTCCTTTGGCCAAGGGTCAGAGAAATTAAGGTAAATTCTGTCTATTTCTCTAGGCGCAAAAAAATCTGTTATATTTTCAGCTTCCATTCTAATAAATAAAAGATTGTCTGTTTCAAGCTGTTCTCTTTTGCTAAATGCCTTTACAAGCACACTTGAATATTTTTCTATACCAATATAATTAATATCTGGATTCTGTTTTGCAAGTGTAGTAATGAATTGACCTTTTCCCATGCCTATTTCAATGTGTATCGGATTGTTATTGTGGAAGTGATTTTTATTCCAAAGTCCTTTATAATCATCTGCATTAACTCTGTCTGCTTGTATAGTATATGGATTTTCTAAAATCAGTTCATAAGCACCTTTTACATTTCTAAGTCTCATTTTCATATCCTCATTTATATCTTGTTATGAATTTTGTCCACTGTTGTGAATAATGATATTTTACCATATATTGTTTTGGATTGGAATAACAAAATTGTAGGTAACATTTCCGTATGGCATTTATATAATAATATAAAGTTATTTGTAATGGAGCGGACTATGCTTGAAATAAAACCTTATAACAGAGAATTTGCATATGCATATGCGGCGAGGTGGGCTTTTGAACGCAATCCGTTATTTTACAACTTTACGGGTATTGGCGGTGACTGTACAAGTTTTGTATCACAGTGTATATATGCTGGATGTTGTGAAATGAATTATGACAAGACTAATGGATGGTATTATGTTGATCTTAATGACCGTTCACCATCATGGTCAGGTGTATCGTTTTTCTATGACTTTATGACCACTAATAAATTGAATGGTCCTTTTGGACGTGAAACTGGAATAGAAGACATTGAGATTGGTGATGCTGTACAACTGATGAATAAGATGGAAAGGTATTATCATACTCTTATTGTTACAGGAAAGGATAGGGGAAAAATCCTTGTAAGTGCCCATTCGGACGATGCTTTTAACAGAAGGCTTGACAGTTATACTTTTGCAGGAGCAAGGTATATACATATTGAAGGCTATCGAGAGTATGTTAAAGATAAAAATATATGTTTCAGCAATTTGTATGAGGGCATAAGCTTACATTCTTAATGGTTTTTGTATGTTTTTACCACTTTACAGCTTTTAAGCAGCATTACTCTATCTGAGTTTATTACACAGATTTAAAAAGTTTTATAGTAGTTAAAAGGCATTAACGGAAAGTCGTTAGTGCTTTTTATTTTAAAAATACAAGTTATTATTACTATCTTGAAATAATAATAGCATATTTTTTATATGATGGAAGCCATAAAATCATACCTTTACCATGGTTGAACAATATTCTATGCTTGAAACTTATAACAAAAAATGATAAACTAATCATGTCTGTATAAAAATCGAAAAGCATTATTGGAGGAAATCTTAGTGGCAAGAATAAAAAGTGTAAAAAAGGCACATACAGTTTTATGCAGAGATGCTGTTACTAAAGAAGCAGTACAGGCAGCTTTGTCTGAAAGTCATAATGCAGTATACAAAAGTATAGATATACACAAGGTAAAGAATGCTTATGTGGCAGAGACTAGTGAAGAAAATGTGTGCTGTGTATACAACAGCCCTAATGATATACTTGCAAAAAAAGCTATTATAGATTACGTTCATACAGATGTGTCTGGTTGTAAAAAAGTAAATAAAAACCTGACTTTAGAAGAATTATTCAGAAATATATAATCTGGCAGGAGGTAAGTTTCTAATGATAAGTACTGTTTCTTATTTTAATACGCTTAATATAAAACCTATCAGGGTATACCCAGAAAACAGTGGCAGAGAAACTACTATTACAAGTTTTGAGAAAGTGCTTTCTGACAAACAGGACAGTATATCAACAAAAAGCGTTAAAAAACAAGAAAAGACGGAAAATGACAATCAAAGTACAGTGATAGAAGAGACAGAAGACACAGGGTATAAAGACCCTGTTACAGGAAAAGCAGTTCAGTATGTAGATATAGCTAAAAAAAGTTCCACAGAGACAAAAAGTACAAGTACAAATACCAGTACAAGCACTAATACTAGCAGCAGTAATATACAAAAGTCTGCGCAGACAACTTCAAAATCTTCTGTGCCTGCATCTTCAATGAAAAAGACAAAGTATGATGAATACTTTAAGGAGGCAGCTAAGAAGTATGATATATCTGAAAGTTTGCTTAAAGCTATAGCAAAGGCAGAGTCAGATTTTGATCCAAATTGTCTGTCAAGTGCAGGAGCTATGGGCGTTATGCAGCTTATGCCTGAAACAGCTAATGGGCTTGGAGTTGATGACCCATATGACCCAAGACAAAATATTATTGGCGGTGCAAAGTGTATTGCACAGAAATTAAAGGAATTTAATGGAAATGTAAAACTAGCGCTTGCTGCATATAATGCAGGAAGTGGGGCAGTAAAGCGCAATGGAGGCATTCCTTCGTATTGTAATACATATGTAAACAGAGTACTCAGCTATAAAGAAGCGTTTGAAACAGCAAATGCAGTAGGGTGAAATTATTATAAGTTGTAAGGCAGGGAAGGACTATGGATAGCGCAATCTGCATAAATGATAAAGTTGAAAAGAGCATAAGAAAAAAGTTTCATAAGGAACTGTTTAGCAGGTTTGCAAAAGCAATTAATGAATACAAACTTCTTGAACCAAAAGACCATGTTGCTGTATGTGTATCAGGCGGCAAGGATTCCATGCTTATGGCTAAACTTTTTCAAGAACTTAAAAAACACAATAAATTTGACTTTGATATTTCATTCCTTGTTATGGACCCAGGATACAATAAAGCAAACAGAGAAGCATTGGAAAATAATGCTAAAATTTTAAATATTCCTATAACAATATTTGAAACACAGATATTTGATGCTGTCTATAAGATAGAGAAATCACCTTGTTATCTTTGTGCACGTATGAGAAGAGGTTATCTTTATAATAATGCAAAAAAGCTTGGATGTAATAAAATTGCACTTGGACATCACTATGATGATGTTATCGAAACAATACTTATGGGTATGTTATATGGAGCACAGATACAGACAATGATGCCAAAGTTGCACAGTACTAATTTTAAAGGTATGGAACTTATAAGACCTATGTATCTTATAAGGGAAGAAGATATAATTCATTGGAAAGATTATAATAATTTAAATTTTTTACAGTGTGCATGTAGATTTACAGAAAGTTTACAAATATCTGGCAGTGATATAAGCAGTGAATCTAAGCGTCTTGAGATAAAAAATCTTATATGCAGGCTTAAGGAAACCAATCCATATATTGAAGGCAATATTTTTAGAAGTGTAGAAAATATAAATTTAGATACAGTAATTGCCTATAAAGAGAATGGCGTAAAACACTCTTTTCTTGAAAGATATAAAGATAAAGATTAGAAAAAACTTAGCTGTAATTATGCACAGAGATAGTTGCCGTTTATGGTTGCATTATATAATTCTCTGTGCATTTTAGCATTTTGTTGTTATACAAGCTAATATGTAAAAAGAGAAAAGGAGTCCAATTTATGATTTTGCCTAAAGATTTTACAAAGAGAATGGAAAGCCTTCTTGGCAGCAGGTATGATGAATTTATAGCTTCATTTGATAAAGAAAAGACAACTGGGCTTCGGATAAATACTTTGAAATTAAATGCAGATGATATATCTGTTTTTCCTTTTAAACTTGATAAAATACCATGGACAGATAATGGTTTTTATTATGACAGTAATAAAAGACCTGGACTTGACCCGCTGCATGATGCGGGAGCTTATTATATACAAGAGCCAAGTGCAATGGCTGTTGCAAGACTTCTTAATCCACAAAAAGGAGATATTGTATGTGATTTGTGTGCAGCGCCAGGTGGTAAAAGTACACATATCGCAGAGATGCTTAAAGGCACAGGAATGCTTGTATCTAATGAGATATCAGCACAGCGTGCTAAAATACTATCACAGAATATAGAGCGCATGGGAGTGAGTAATTCTATTGTTTGTAGTGAATCGCCAGAAAAGCTTGCAGAATATTTTCCAAAATATTTTGATAAAATTTTAGTTGATGCTCCATGTTCAGGGGAAGGAATGTTTAGAAAAGATTTTACAGCGATAAAAGAGTGGAGTATAGAAAATGTTAAAATGTGTGCTATGCGTCAAAAAATGATACTTAAATGTGCTGATACAATGTTAAAACCAGGTGGTGTAATAGTATATTCCACATGTACATTTTCACCAGCAGAAGATGAAGAAATACTTATATGGTTTTTAAGACATTATAGTGGATATAAAGCTCAAACATGGCAATATAACAGTGTAGATGGCTTTGGCACTGGAGAGGAAAGTTTTATATCAAAAAGTTTTGGCAGTATTTCTAAAGAAGAAAAAAATTCACTATCGTGTGCTATAAGACTTTGGCCACATAAAATCCGTGGAGAAGGTCATTTTGCAGTAAGACTTAGAAAATCTGGAACTTCTAATATGACAGTTGAAATAAATAAAGATAATGTTTATATTGAAGTAAAAAAGGAGCAAAAGAAACTTGAACAGTTTTTTTTAGAAATATTTAACAATATAAATGTTAACTATACAGGATATTTAAAATTTTTTGGCGATAATCTGTTTCTTGTTCCGAATTTTTTTAAACCAGAGTTAAAGATAAATGCAATACGCAAAGGACTGCATATAGCGGTGCGTAAGAAAAATAGATTTGAACCAGCACATGCACTTAGCAGAGCAGTAAATCCAAAAGATGTCAGACAATACCATGACTGCGATTATGATACAGCTTTAAGATTTCTTCATGGAGAAGTAATTAGCTGCAATCCTGATTTTAAAGAATGGGTACTTATCGGATATAAAGGACTTGGGCTTGGATGGGGAAAAGCACTAAATGGAATTGTTAAAAATCACTATCCAAAGGGGCTTAGAAGATTAAAATATTGAAGTTTTATGGAGGAGATTCATGAAAGTTGCACTTGGACAATTAAATATGGTATGGGAAGATAAAAATGCTTCTTTAAAAAAAGCTATAAATATGATTAAAGAGGCAGCATCAGCAAATGCAGATATAATTTTATTTCCAGAGATGTCCTTAACAGGATTTTCGATGGCACTGGACAAGATTGGAGAAAATATTTCTGATTCGTGGAGTATAAAAACAATGAAAGATTTAGCAGTGCAAAATAATATTGCTATAGGTTTTGGGTGGGCGATGCTGCCAGAGCATGAAAATACAAAAGGCAGCAATATGTTTACTGTTATAGGAAAAGATGGAAATATAATTACAGAGTATAAAAAGATACACCCTTTTACTTTAGGTGGTGAAAGCGATGTATATAATGATGGAAATATTATAGTTACAGCACCATTTATGGAGCATATCATCAGCCTTTTTATATGTTATGATTTGCGATTTCCTGAACTTTTTCAGATTGCTTCAGAAAAAGCTGATGTGATATTTATAATCGCCAACTGGCCAGCAGTTAGAAGTGCGCATTGGACAACACTTCTTAGAGCAAGAGCGATAGAAACACAATCATATGTTATAGGTGTTAATTGCTATGGATTTTATGATAATACAGAATACAGCGGAGATAGCATGGCAGTAGACTCCATAGGTAATATACTTGGACAGATTTCAGGCAGAGAAGGTGTTCTTATCTGTGATATTGATAATAGAGCATGGAGTCTTAGAAATAAATTTAATTCTAAAAAGGACAGAAAAATTAACTTTTATGTAAAAAAATATTTGGAAAAATAGATAGTGAGTGGAAGTACATTGCCGGTTTTGTTAATGGGGGATATTATGAGACAATATGAATTTTCTATAAGAATTGCTCAGATTCACCATTTGCTGGATGAACGTAAATATAAAAAGGCATTGGCTGTAGTTAGGACTATAGATTTAAAACAGGTAAAAAGTCTTAGCGACCTTAGTGTTATTGCAGATGTTTTTGCTAAAACAGAACAGTTTGATTCAGCAAAAGATGCTTATCTGAAAATATATAATAAATCAAGAACAAGACGTATTCTGCACAGACTTATTTATATTTCTATCAGAACGAAAGATATTGACGAAGCAGAAAGATATTATAATGAATTTGTGGAAATGAACCCTAGTTCGCGTGATATAATTACAACTAGGTACAGAATAGACAAAGCTGCTGGTGTTCCTATTGGAAAGCTTATTGAGACACTTGAAGAACTTAAAGAAGAAGAGTATATAGAAGAATGGGCTTATGAGCTTGCAAAATTATATCATAAAGCGGGAAGATTTGAAGAGTGCCGCAGAGAATGTGAAGACATAAAACTGTGGTTTGGACATGGTGAAATAGTAGACCGTGCACAGAAACTTATTGAATTTATTGACGACAAAAATGCATTGCCTTATCTTGATGATAAGGATTATACAATGGATAAAGGAGAACCTAATCCTGATGACACAGGGTCTTTGCCTAGTTTAAACGAATATCTTCAAAAAAAGTCATATACTGCTGATTCCAAGATAAATAAGACAGATATGTATAATACGTCAGAACAGGAAATGGAGTGGATAGAGGAAAAAGATTTAGTAAATAAGCAAAGCCAAAATTTTAATAATGACAGGAATGATGTAAATATGCGCAATCCAGATGAATTTATAGACGATTACGATGAAGATGATTTTGAGGCAGATGCTGGTTTAGGAAAACTAGCATTGGGAGGGCTTAGCAAACTGACAGGCCTTTTTAGATTTGGAGGTAAGAAGAACAGCAGTGATATAAATAGAAATAGGGATATACAAGACAACTATACCAGAAAAAATGATAATAGAAAAGAAAGCAGCAGTGACAGTAAAGGAGAAAATGCTAATATAGTAAGTACATATAAAAGTGATTTAGATATAAAGATTTCTATTGACAATGAATTATATAATAGAACTCTTGAAAATAAAGCAGAAATAAACAGAAATAATAATTTAGATAAAGAGCAGCCAGATGAAGTTTTAGAAAATGAAGTAGTGTATTCACAGTCTGGTATGGGTATTACGCAAGACCTTTCAAGAGAAATTTCTGCAATATACGAAGCTGAACACAGGGAACAGAGAAAAGAGAAAGACAATAGAATATCCGAAACAAGCATGACAAGTTTGGAAGAGACAGCAAGCACAATAGAAAAGACAAGTGCAGAAAATACAGGAGAGCACAGACCTCCTAAAAGAGATGCTACTAAAGTAATAGAGCGTATGACGAAAGCTGTTAAAAGCGATGAAAGTAAAAGCATGAGTATACAACCTACAAACATAGATGATGAAAAAGAAACAGAGAAAAAAAAGCAGGAAAAGGCAAGACAAGAAGAAACGAGGTTAAGACAAGAAGCAGAAGAGAAAAAGCAAAAGGAAAAAGAAGAGGCAAAGGCAAAAGCACACGCAATAGAAGAGGAAATAAAGCTAAAAGAAGCGATTGCTATAGAAGAAAAGGCAAAGTTAAAAGAAGCGGAAGCGATAGCTATAGTAGAAGAGGCACGAAAAAAAGCAGAGGAAGCACAAAAGATACTTGCAGAAGCAGAAAAGAAGCGTGCACAGGTACAAGCGGCTCTTTTATCAGCAAATGAAGAGAGTCAGGAAAAAGAAGATGCAGAAGAAATAAAAGAGACAGAACAAAAAGAGACAGATGATAAATTTGAAGATGATAAAGATATAGACAGTGAATGGTATCATGATTTAAATGATGAGGATGAATTTTATGAAGATGCAGAATACGAAGAAGATGACGATGTATCTGGTTTGTACAATGAAAGTCTTTCCGAAGATGATTTGCCAACTACAAAAGCACTCCACACTTCATTTAATGATATTCTTACGTTAATAGGTGGAGAACAAGACCCATCACACTTTGTCTTTGTAGGTGATACTTCTAATTTATTAGTAGGACTTTCCAAGAAGATTATAAAGGTAATGAAAGAAACAGGCTACATGAGCATCGGACGTATTGCAAAGATAAGTGCCAAGAAGTTAAACCAGATGGATTTAAGTGGATTTAAAGGTCAGCTTAAAGGAAATTGTCTGCTTATTGATGAAGCCGCTGAGCTTATGGTTCCTACAATTGCAAGTGTATTTGAAATAATGGATGAATTTTATGGAGATTTTGTTGTTATTTTAGCAGATGATGGCAATACTCTTGACCAATTATTTAAGTTTGCACCTGCACTTGCAAGACGCTTTAAATACATAATAGATATAAGCAACTATACAGAGGAGGACTGTAAATAGGCTATTTTTAAATAAGGAGGAGTATGGAAAAATATGGTTACAGATAATATAGTAAATGTAATAGGTCACAAAAATCCTGATACAGATTCAGTATGTTCTGCTATTGCATATGCAAGGCTAAAATGCGAAGTAACAGGCAAGAAATATGTGGCAAGATGTGCAGGGCAGATTAATTCAGAAACAGATTTTGTGCTTAAACGATTTAAAGTACCAGTACCTGGATATATCAGAGATGTGAGGACACAGGTTGTTGATATTGATGTTGAAAGAGTACAAGGTGTTGGTGAAGATATTTCCATTAAAAAGGCATGGGAAATAATGAAAACAAATATGCTACAGACACTTCCAATAGTAAATAATTCCAAAAAACTTATAGGACTTTTGACAATACAAGATATAGCAAAGTCATATATGGATGTGTATGATAGCAGAATTATAGCTACTGCAAGAACCCCATTTAGTAATATTGTGCAAACTCTTGAAGGTGAAATGGTATATGGCAATTCTGATGAAAAAATAGAAACAGGAAAATGTCTTATTGCTGCTGCCAATCCTGACCTCATGGAAAGCTACATTGAAAAAGGCGATATAGTAATACTTGGCAATAGATACGAATCACAGCTCTGTGCTATTGAAATGGACGCTAAGTGTATAATAGTATGCGATGGTGCAACAGTATCATTTACAATTACTAAACTTGCCAAAAATAAAGAGTGTTTTATAATAAAGACACCTTATGATACATTTACAGCTTCACGTTTAATTAATCAAAGTATACCAATCAAATTTTTTATGAAAAGTGAAAATCTTGTAACATTTGGACTGGGAGAATTTTTAGATGATATACGTGATATAATGACGAAGAAAAAATACAGGGATTTTCCTATACTTGACTGGAATGATAACTATTTTGGCATGATATCACGCAGAAGCTTACTTGGAGCACGCAAAAAGAAACTTATCTTAGTAGACCACAATGAGCCTTCACAGTCAGTAGATGGCATAGAAGAGGCAGAACTTCTTGAAATTATAGACCATCACCGCATAGGTTCAATAGAGACAATGGCTCCTGTATTTTTCAGAAATCAACCACTTGGCTGTACAGCAACAATAATTTACCAGATGTATGGCGAAGCTGGTGTCAAAATTCCAAAAGATACAGCAGGACTTTTGTGTTCAGCAATATTATCTGATACACTTATGTACCGCTCACCAACATGTACAGAAGTAGATAAAAAAGCAGCAGAAGCACTTGCATTAATAGCTGGAATAAATGTAGAACAGTATGCTTCAGAAATGTTTGCAACAGGAAGCACATTGTCTTCAAAATCTCCAGAAGAAATATTTTACCATGATTTTAAAAAATTTGATGTTGGAGAGAAAAAGTTTGGTGTAGGACAGATTACATCAATGATACATTCAGAGTTTAATGCTATAAAAACAAAGCTTATTCCATATATGAAGAAAGTACTGCCAGACCTTCAGGTTTCAATGCTTTTCTTTATGCTTACTGACATAATGCAGGAAAGTACAGAACTTTTATATGCAGGAAGTGGAGCTAAAGAACTTGCAGAAGCAGCCTTTCGCAAAGAGGGAGGAGAGGAAAGCATGATACTCGAAAATATTGTATCACGCAAAAAACAAATTATACCAGCTATGGTAACAGAGCTTCAGGAAGAAACATAAAAATATATAAATACAGAAACATATAATTGGAGGATGAAAGTGATAAAAAATATTATTTTAGATATTGGAGATGTGTTATTAGAGTACAGGTGGCATGATATGCTCACTGATTATGGACTGACAGACGAAGATGCAGAAAAAGTAGGAACACTTATGTTTAATGACAATTTATGGCATGAGCTTGACCTTGCAGTTATGACATATGATGAAATAGTTCGCCAGTATACAGATAATTATCCTGAATATGCTGACACTATACAATGGTTTTTATCACATGGTGAATTTATGCATGTAAAACGTGAAGATGTCTGGGAAAAAGTACATAAATTAAAAGAAAAAGGGTATAAAATATACATACTTTCAAACTATTCAGAAAATCTTTTCACTAAGCATACAAGTGACGCACCTTTTATTGAGTTAGCAGATGGAGTAGTAGTTTCATATCAAATACACTTAACAAAACCTGACGAAAGAATTTACAGATATTTACTAGATAAATATAACCTTAAAGCTGAGGAATGCCTTTTCTTTGATGATAGACAGGAAAATACAGAAGGTGCTATAAAACTTGGCATAAATGCGATAACAGTGACATCAAAGGAATTGCTTTTAGAAGAATTGGATAAAATACTAGAATCAGAACGATAATAACTATAAAAGAGATAATATCAAAATTATATATAAAGGAGATAAACTTATGGAACTTACAATTAATACAGCAAATTTTGAAGAGAAAGTAATTAAGAGTGATAAACCAGTACTCGTTGACTTTTGGGCTACATGGTGTGGACCATGCCAAATGCAAGGACCTGTAATAGAACAGCTTGCAGATGAGGCAAAGGATTTTTATGTAGGAAAGGTAAATGTAGATCAAGAACCAGAATTGCAGATGAAATTTGATATTTCATCAATTCCATCATTGCTTATTTTTAAAAATGGTAATTGCGTCAAAACACTTATAGGATTCCATACAAAAGAACAGATTTTGCAAGAAATGACAGGGATTATTAAGTAAAAACTAAGACCAAAAAGCAATTAAAAAAATAAGGAAAAGCACGGACTTGCCGGCTGACGCATAGAATAAATATAAAAGTATTTGAGGTGTCACCGGTGCAGTCTTTTCCGAAACCTTTGAGCGCAAAAGAAGAAAAAGAGTGCATTGTAAAGTGCAGGTCGGGAGACCGTGAGGCAAGAGACTGTCTAATTGAAAGAAATCTTAGACTGGTAGCGTTTATTGCAAAAAAGTATAATGTTGGTGATAAAGATATGGATGACCTTATATCTATAGGTACAATAGGTCTAATAAAGGGAATTGACAGTTTTGATGAAACAAAAAATATAAGACTTGCCACATATGCAGCGAGGTGTATAGAGAATGAACTTCTTATGATGATGCGTTCAGATAAAAAAGCAGCACGAGATGTATATTTATATGACTCTATTGGATCAGATAGAGAAGGCAATGAAATAAACCTTATTGATATTATCGAATATGAAGATGAAGATGTAGCCGAACGCATTACGATGCAAGATAATATTGCAAAACTTGATAATATAATAAACAAAACATTAAATGAAAGAGAAAAAGATATTATTATAATGAGATATGGTATAGGTGGCAGGGAAGAGAAAACGCAAAGGGAAATCGCAGCAAAGTATGGTATATCACGTTCGTATGTGTCAAGAATTGAAAAAAATGCTTTAAATAAACTCAGAAAATCGTATGAAAGTATTATTGAGAAATAAATTTTATTGACTTGTGAAGCGACAACAAATATGATATTATTATATTTTATAGATAAAATATATCGTGTTTTGTATGGTAGAAAGGAGTATGCGGCAGTATGTACTGCCTCATTTTAAGAGCAATGACATATATTGAAGAATATAAAGAGGGAAATAAATTTTTTGGGATATATCTTTGTAAAACAAAGCAAGTATTAAAGACAAAGGCAGGAAAAACATATTATTCACTTGTACTTCAGGATAAAACTGGCATAATAGATGGAAAAGTTTGGGACTTAAATAATGGCATAGAAAACTTTGAAAATATGGATTTTATCATGATAGATGGCATTGTAACATCATTTATGGGTGCACGTCAGGTAAATATAAACAGAATAAGAAAAGCGCAGGATTGTGAATATAATCCTGCTGATTACATACCTACATCTAAATATAGTATAGATGCAATGTATGATGAACTTAAACAAATAATAAATTCAATAAAAGAGCCACATCTTAAAAAATTGGCAGAAATGTGTTATATAGAAGATGCAGAGTTTGTACAAAAATTTAAAATGCATTCTGCTGCAAAGTCAATACACCATGGTTTTATTGGGGGATTATTACAACATACTCTTGCGGTAACAAAGATGTGTATTTTTATGGCTGATAATTATGAAATACTTGACAAAGATTTGCTTATAACAGCAGCAATATTCCATGATGTTGGAAAAATAGATGAACTATCACCATTTCCATTAAATGATTATACTGACGATGGTCAATTACTTGGACATATATTTATAGGAGCAGAATTTATAAGTAGTAAGATAAAAGAAATACCAGAGTTTCCTAAAATGCTTGCTTCAGAATTGTGTCATTGTATTCTCGCACATCATGGTGAACTTGAATTTGGCTCTCCAAAAAAACCTGCTATTGCAGAAGCAATGGCTCTTGCATTTGCCGATAATGCAGACGCAAGACTTGAAACAATGACTGAGATTTATGTAAAATCAGACCCTGCAACTACGTGGCTTGGATATAACAAAATTGTTGATTCCAACATCAGACAGAGCAGTGGATTTGTGCAGAAGCGTAAACAGAATGGTGGTAAATAGTGGTTTGTAAAAAAAATGATGAACTTATATTAGATATAGAAGATTTAGGAATAGATGGGGAAGGAATAGGCAAAATTGGAGGTTATACTTTGTTCGTAAAAGATACATTAATAGGCGATAGAGTACGAGCAAAGGTTATGAAAACCAAAAAAAATTATGGTTATGCAAAACTGTTAGAAATAATTAAACCATCAGACTGGCGCATAGAGCCTGTATGTCTAGTTGCAAGGCAATGCGGTGGATGTCAGTTACAGCATTGCATTTACGAAAAACAGCTTGAATGGAAGAGAAAAAAGGTAGAAGATTGTTTAATAAGAATTGGCGGTATAAAAGATATAAAAGTCTGTTCCGTAATTGGAATGGACAACCCTTATTATTACAGAAATAAGGCGCAGTTTCCAGTAAGAAATGACAAAAATGGTAATATCGTAATTGGGTTTTTCGCAGGAAGAACACACAATATAATACCATTTAAACAGTGTTTTATACAGCACCCATGCAGCAGTAATATATTAAACACAGTGATTAAATATATGCAAGATAATAATATATCCGCATACGACGAAATAAGCCATACAGGAATAGTGCGCCATATAATAATAAGGACAGCCTATATAACAGGTGAAATAATGGTTTGCCTTGTAATTAATGCAGACAAGTTGCCAGAATCTGACAAATTAGTACAAACACTTATTGAACATAATAAAGATTTAAATATAAAAAGTATATGTATAAATATAAATAAAGAAAATACTAATGTTATACTGGGAGCTAGAACAGATGTTTTATATGGCTTCCATTTTATTACAGATTATATCGGACAAATTAAATACTATATTTCAATGCAATCATTTTACCAAATCAATCATGAACAAACAGAAAAACTTTATGAGAAAGTATTAGAATTTGCAGACTTAAAAGGTAGCGAAACTGTATGGGATATGTATTGCGGCATAGGTACAATATCACTTTTTCTTGCACAAAAAGCAGCAAAAGTATACGGTGTAGAGATTGTACCACAGGCAGTAGAAGATGCCAAAAGAAATGCCATTCTTAACAATATGGATAATACAGAATTTTTTGTCGGTGCTGCTGAGGAAGTAGTGCCATTACAGTATGAAAAAAGTGGTAAAAGCTTAAAAGTTGATGTAGTTACACTTGACCCTCCTAGAAAAGGTTGTGATGAAAAACTGCTTAATACAGTTGTAAACATGCAGCCTGAAAAAATTGTATATGTAAGCTGCGACCCAGCAACACTTGCTAGAGACTTAAAGTATTTAACTGAGAAAGGTTATAAAGTGGAGAAAGTACAGCCTTATGATATGTTTTGTCAGACTATACATGTTGAGTGCGTGGTATTGATGTCACGGGCAGAGAAATAACGAACTGAAAAAGTGTAGAAAACAAGGGATTTCCGGGAGTTGGGACTGTTAGGACAACGGTTCCGGTTTCCATATCTTTTACGTTTAATCAGTCTGTGGAAACTGGTCTACTGTAAAAAGCGGCGGAGAGTTGAGTAGATGGAATGGATATTGGGGGTGTTGAGTGGATAGGATTGTTAAAATGGGTGTTGAGTTGACAGGATTGACATTTGAAAGAAAATGAGAGAAACAGTGCCTTGTATCCATAGGAGGTACCATCTGTGTGAAGCTGATTTTCGAGGAATGTATAGTTAGTTATTGGTATGCTCTCTTACTGTCTTGCGTACTACAATTTGATACAATGCAACCAAGGCCGACTTTGGGTGTAATTTTAATGATAGGAATTTTTCTGATACATTTAAATTATTGCGGGTTGAGGACGTGATCCTTGTGCAGCTTTTTGCCGTTTTTATGGTAGAAAGTCGTGCCAGTTTGTGATACTATAGGATTTAGAAAAAAGTTGGGAGTTCGTCTATGAAAACATTAAAGGTATTTGTCTCAAGTCTGTTCAATGAAATGATGTTGGAACGAGATATATTGCATCGACAAGTAAGTGCATTGATTGCAGAGAAACTTGGTAAAAATGATGATATTACGGTTCTTTTTGTTGATTTGCGCTAGGGCATCGATAGCCGCTCAAAAGAAATAGGATTTGAAAAATCAGATTATATCTTGGAAAAATGCTTTGAGGCAATTGAAGACTGCGATTTATTTCTTGGAATAATTGCGTTTGAATATGGTTCCATTGCTAATCAAGAGGTCGTAAGAAAGTATTTTGATGACGATATTGGTGCAGAGAGCTATACTTCACTTGAAATAAAATATGCATCACGGCACATTCCCCCAGAAAAAATGTTTTTTATGATGACCGAGCAGTCTCCGGAGGATCACCCTGCGACGATAGAATTAAAAAAACGCGTTTCAGAGAATTATAAAACCTGTTATTATCACAAAGGGGTTGTAGAGGGCAGTCCCTTTGTATCGAACCAATTTATTAGCGGAATTGCTGAGATGGTCTGTGTTGCGGCGAAATTGCCTAAGTGCGGTGAAAAATCGTCTAGTGGACAGTGGTTTACACGTAAACATGTTATAGAATCATGTATGTCTGCTATCGGGGAAAAAAATATTGTCCTCTTAACTGGCGATTCTGGATGTGGGAAGAGCGTAATTCTTCAGATGGTATATGAAGAATTGTCTAAACAGGGTATGCGTATGTTCTGCTCTTCTGCTTTTTTTGGCGGAGAAGTACAAGCACTCAATTTGACAAAAGATCTGCGCGAATGGACCGGTCAGAATACTACGTTAGAAAAAATGTTAAAAACTTTCCAAGGTGTCATAAGTGAGTCCGAATATCCATGTGTGATTTTTTTAGACAGTATTGATGATATGGATACAGCAGAGTTTTTTGTGTTGTATAGTAAGCTTGTACAGCTTCCGCCTGAAAAAGTAACGCTGTTTCTGGCAACAAGCAGCCCAGAAAAAATTGCATATTTAAAGGGACTCGATATCGAAAGAATTGATGTGGCGAGACTGGAAGACGGCGAGTTGATACCGTACATGAAATATATTGCTTCTCAATATAATAAACAGCTCTTTGATGAAGTTTGTTTGGCGATTGAGTTACGGGGAGAATCCATTCATAATGCGTTTTATCTGAGCATTTTGACACAACAGCTTGTTCTAATGACGGCGTTTGACTATAATCAGGCACATAAAGGAAAAATATATTTGGATGCATTGATACAACAGATGATTTCTGTGGTGAATACACCATAGGCGCGAACTTAAGAAAAA
>DESG01000095.1 GCA_002361175.1 Lachnoclostridium sp. UBA3320
TAAAAAAGTATTAAATGCTAGTTCTATGAGCAATTTTTAGACTAAAATTTTTAAATTTTCAATTTTTTATTGCTAAAAAATGCTCTGGTAATGCTAATTTTATAAAATATTTATTTTATAAGGTTATCCTGCACATTATGAGAAAACTATTGAGTTTTCCTATGCTCTACAGTATAATATTGACTAGATTGTTTTATCAAATTACTGTATTGGAAAGGATTATAGATATGACAGATGCACAGCAAAGAGCAGCAGCAAGGGCATTTGCAGCACAGTGGAAAGACAAAGGATATGAGAAAGGGGAAAGCCAGCCATTTTGGATTTCTCTTCTTCGTAATGTTTATGGGGTGAAACATCCAGAAACATTTATTTCTTTTGAAGAACAGGTCCATTTAGACCATACAAGTTTTATTGATGGCAAAATATCAGCAACTCGTGTATTAATTGAACAAAAAGGGTTGGGCAAAGATATGAAGAAACCTATTAGGCAATCTGATGGGACACTTCTTACCCCTTTTCAGCAAGCAAAACGATATATCACAGAATTGCCATTGTCACAGCATCCTCGTTGGGTGGTGACTTGCAATTTCAGTACCTTTTATGTTTATGATATGGAACAGCCTGGGGGCGAACCAGAACAGATACAACTTGCAGATTTGGAAAAAGAGTATTACAGACTTTCTTTTCTTGTGGATACAGAAAATGAGCATCTAAAAAAAGAAATGGAAGTATCCATTGCTGCTGGTGAAATTGTGGGACTTCTTTATGATGCATTGTTAGAACAATATATTGATAAAAAAAGCGAATATACATTAAGAAGCTTAAATATTTTATGTGTTCGGATTGTATTCTGCTTGTATGCAGAAGATGCTGGAATATTTGGACATCATGGAATGTTTCATGATTATTTGAGTGATTTTGATACAATACATATGAGGGGTGCATTAAAAGAGTTATTTGTGGTTTTGGATACTGTACCAGAAGAAAGAGACCCTTACCTTACTCCAAAACTTGCTGCATTCCCATATGTGAACGGTGGTTTATTTGCTGATGAAAAGATAGAAATACCATTGTTTACAGATGAAATTAGAGAACTCATATTACAAAAAGCAAGTGCTGAATTTAACTGGGCAGAGATAAGTCCAACAATTTTTGGTGCAGTTTTTGAAAGCACATTAAATCCAGAAACTCGTCGTTCTGGAGGTATGCATTATACTTCAATTGAAAACATACATAAAGTGATTGACCCATTATTTCTTGATGATTTGCAGAAAGAATTTAATGATATATGTGTAATCAGTGTGGTAAGAACAAGAGAAAAGAAACTAAGGGAATTCCAAACAAAATTAGCATCCTTTTATTGGTTTGACCCTGCTTGTGGCAGTGGAAATTTCTTAACAGAAACTTATTTGTCAATCAGAAGACTTGAAAATGATATTTTAAGAATATTGACACATGGACAAATATCTCTGGGATTTGGTGACATAACTCCAATTAAAGTATCTATCAGTCAATTTTATGGCATAGAAATTAATGATTTCGCTGTAACTGTAGCAAAAACTGCTTTGTGGATTGCAGAAAGCCAAATGATGAAACAGACAGAGGATATTGTTCATATGAGTTTAGATTTCTTGCCTCTAAAGACATATGCGAATATCATTGAAGGTAATGCATTGCAGTTAGATTGGAATAATGTTATCTCAAAATATAAAGTGAATTACATTATGGGCAATCCTCCCTTTTCTGCTGGCAGAAGAATGGGAGGTGAACAACGAAAAGATATGATAGCAGTTGCTTATGATTTTCCTAAAAATGGTGACTTGGATTATGTTTGTGCTTGGTATATTGTAGCTGCTAGATTTATGCAAGGAACGAAAATACAAACTGGATTTGTTTCTACAAGTTCAATCACACAGGGAGAGCAAGTTATATTGCTTTGGAAAGTGCTATTTGAAAAGTATAATCTTGATATTTTGTATGCGATTCGTTCATTTGATTGGCAGAGTGAAGCTAAAATAAAGGCAGGAGTTCATTGTGTAATTATTGAATTTCAAATTGGTAAAAGTAATACACAAAAATTTATTATTGATAATGATGTGAAAAAAACAGCTCAACATATAAATGGGTATCTGATGGATACTGAAAATGTATGGATTGATGGGCAAAGGAAGCCTATATGCAATGTTCCACTTATCAATAATGGAAGTAAACCATTAGATAATGCAATATGTGCATTTACACCAGAAGAAAAAGCAAAATTTATTAAACAAGAACCAAAAAGCGAACCTTATTTTTATAGATATATGGGTAGCAGAGAATTTATTAATAATATTGAAAGATACTTTTTGCTAATTAATAGAATTCCACCTAATTTACTTGTTCATATGCCATTAGTTCTTGATCGATTAAATCAAATAAAAGAATATCGCTTGAGTTCTAATAGTGTTCCTACAAGAAAATTGGCAAATACACCGTCGAAATTTCATTTTGAGAACATACCGGACAGTAATTATCTTGTTATTCCACAAACATCGTCTGGAAGAAGAAGATATGTCCCAATTGGTTTTTTAACTCCTGATGTGCTTGTCAATAATAAATTACAAGTTATGAGGGATGGTGGGTTATATGAGTTTGGTATTTTATCATCCAATATTCATAATGCTTGGATTCGTACAGTTGCTGGAAGATTGAGAGATGATTTCACATATTCAGTTAGTGTGGTTTATAATACATTTCCTTGGCCTACTACAACAGAAGAACAAAAAGAAAAAATTATATACACTGCTCAACAAATATTAGATGCTCGTGCATTGTATTCAGATAGCAGTTTGGCAGAACTTTATTATGATATTGCTACTATGCCTACAGAACTTCGTAAAGCACATCAGCAAAATGATATGGCAGTTATGCAGGCATATGGTATTACAAATAAGGATGCTGCATTTTCAAATGAGTCTGCTTGTGTTGCTGAATTGATGAAACGGTATCAATCAATTGCAAATAACATTAAAAACTAATAAAATAAGAATAATGATGTTGGTGCTGAAGGAATTTAAGAATTACATATTTTGCATGAAGTATTCACCACTTTATAAGTTTTTTAAAAAATAAATGACGCACAAGGTTCTTTCATGTTACAATAAGCTTGTAAAAATCTTAATGAAAGAGGTGACCTTGTATGTCAGATTTATTATAGGAGATTGCCAGAATTCAGACATTTCCAGATTGATATGAGTTTAGCAAGGAAAATAGAAGTGAAAATGCAAAGTTGGACTTGGTATATAAGCAAATAGGAAATGCTTTTCCTGTGAGATTGACATTAGTGGTGGCAGAACCGATTGCGGAATAGGTAAATGAACAAACCAAGCAAAATGAGAGCAGAAAATTATGTTAAATGAAGAATTATTATATAAAATAAAAGATGGAATCAAGTTATCTAAAAGACAACAGTTTGCGCTTGTATTTTATTTGAGCATTCCTGCAGTTATGGCACAGGTCACTTCCGTTGTCATGCAATATATTGATGCATCTATGGTAGGAAGCCTTGGTGCACATGCTTCAGCATCTATAGGTCTTATGTCCAGTTCAACATGGTTGTTTGGCGGCATATGTGGTGCTGTAGCTTCTGGCTTTTCAATACAGGCAGCACATAGTATTGGTGGCGGAAAACTTAAAGAAGCAAGAAGTATAATGCGCCAATCTATTACTGCTGCTTTTATTGCAAGTATATTTCTTGTAGCATTAGGTATTTTAATAGGAATTAATCTTCCTGCATGGCTTGGTGGTGCTAAAGAAATACAAAAAGATGCCAAATACTATTTTATAATATATATACTGTCATTGCCTGCTATACAATTTAATAGACTTGCAGGAGGGCTTTTGCAGTGCAGTGGCAATATGAAAGTACCAGGAATTTTAAACACTCTAATGTGTTTTTTAGATGTAATATTTAACAGCCTTTTAATCTTTCCAACAAGAAAAGTACATATTGCCAGTACTACAATTTTTGTCCATGGTGCAGGTCTTGGAGTAGCTGGAGCAGCACTTGGAACAGCTCTTTCACAGCTTGTTATAGCAGGCTTTATGATGTGGTTTCTCTGCTTTAAATCAAGCATTTTTAAAATAAATCGCAAAGAAAGTTTTAAAATTAAGAAAGATTGTATATCAAGAGCAGCAAAGCTTGCTTTTCCAATCGGTTGGGAAAATTTTATGATGTGTGGAGCAATGATAGTTTCTACACGTATAGTTGCACCGCTTGGCGCTGTGTCCATTGCTGCTAATTCATTTGCAATTACAGCAGAAAGTCTTTGTTATATGCCAGGTTATGGTATAGGAGAAGCAGCAGCAACACTTACAGGGCAAAGTATAGGTGCTGGGAGAAAAGAACTTGCAAAAAGATTTGCAAAAATAACAGTCTGGTCTGGAATTATTAGTATGACAGTAACTGGTATTGCAATGTTTATAGCAGCACCAGCTATGATGGCACTGCTTACTCCTGATACAGCTATTCGTACACTTGGCGTTTCAATACTTAGGATAGAAGCATTTGCAGAACCTATGTATGGAGCATCTATTGTAGCTGCTGGTGCTTTTCGTGGTGCAGGAGATACACTTGTGCCAAGCATGATGAATTTTTTCAGCATATGGTTTGTAAGAATTACACTGGCTCTTCTTTTAGTAAAGAATTTTGAATTAAAAGGAATGTGGATAGCCATGTGCGTGGAATTGTGTTTTCGTGGCATGATATTTATGGTACGTTTGTATAGAGAAAAATGGATAAATATTACCTTGCCAATAAAAGAGTAATAGATTTCGATTTCCTGTCTAACTGTGGAAACGACAGACCGTCGAATATCGCAGCAATCCATATCGACGGTCTTTTTTAGATATAATATTTTAAGTTTTTTGTGTGCAGAACGGCTAATATCGTTTCAGAAAATCTGCCATTGTGACAATTTCGTTCCTTTTCCCCGAAAATTTCCGGTCAGTTACAATTCGTAGTTCCTCTACCACATAGTCACACACTATAATCTGGTGACTGTCGGTCAGCTTTTTGGCAAGTTCCCTCGTTTGAATGGATGGAAAGAAAATCATGGAAACAAAAATATTTGTATCAAGCATTACTCGCAAACTAATATCCCCTTACTTCCTTGCGGATTTCTTTCATGTAGTCCTGCATTTCTTCTTCGGTTGCAAAACCCGCTTTTTCAGCTTCTCCGACAAAAGCCTCCTCGACTCTCTTAAATGCAAACATTGCCGAATTTTCAAAGTAAAACCTACCATTTTCTTCCAAAATAACAATCTTATCCCCTGCTTTTAAGTTCAGCTTGGTTCTTATGGATATGGGAATGGTAATCTGCCCCTTGCTGGATATCTTCGCTATTTCCATTTTTCATCATCCTTTCCATATATTGCCTTGATTTTCTTTACTTCCTTTACATTTTATTATATGCAATAGAGAATATAAAATCAATCCTTTTTATAAAAATTCGTAAAAGACACTTTGCTATTTTATCTCAATCCAGTAATTGGTATTAAATAATCCATTTTTAATATCGTCTTTTTCATCAGAATGATGATATTCTACACCAAGTTGATACCTGCCTTTTTCTAAACTATTTAGTGGAACTAATACAGTATAAGAGTGATCTTTAAAAATTTTTGTAAGCTGTTTTGTATCGTCAAAATACTGTATATATGTGTGATTGTCATTATATAAAAATACTTTTAATAAATTATGGTCTTTGCACACTATTTGCAATAAATTTCCATAAAGACTAAAACGTAAATCTTTTTTAAATTCATCTGTCAGACACTTTTCTTTATCAAATTTTGCAGGCAGACCTTCTGAAAGCACGGGTTCATAAAGCTTACCAGAACATATAGGAATATTTTTATTAAATGTGCTCTGTATGCTTTTTAAATTAAAATCTATAAATTTTGCAATAAAGTAATCATTAGTGCATGAAATATCAGTTATACATTCGTTAGTATCGTAATCAAACCCCATAATTTTTGCACGACTGTCTATTTCTTCATCTTTTATATTGGCACACATAGCATATATACAATTACTTTCTTTGTCAAACTCTACGTTTGAACGTGTAATTGAAAGCGGCACAGGGATAAATTTATCCATTTTAGCTGTCATATTAATTTCATCTATCGTAAAAACCATTATATTAGACTTTTTCACATCATCAAAATAATCTACAGGTCTGCGGTTGGCTGTATGATTATCAAATAGTGCAATGCGCACTTTCTTTACATTATCTGTATTTATCCGTTCCAGAATTTTGACACCATGTTGCTGAAAAAACCATTTAATATCTGTATCTGGTTTTAAGACTTTATCTGCCTGTGCTGTATTTTTATAAAATGTTGGATTAGCAAGAATCCACACTAACTTATTTGTCTTTAAATCTATCTTAGCTATTGTGTGTATATTCCTATAAGAAACGATTACTGCATCTTCCTCTGGAATATACTCAAATGAATTTAGATGTGCCCAGTCATACCGAGTTACGTATGTGTCATCAAAAAGTTTATTTGTATTTACAAACCTTATGGATTTGCCTGTAATTTTGTCAAGTTCATCAATAGAATTTTCCATATAGGTATCATATCTTGAGCTTGTTGCTATTAATATATTACCATCATTTCCTTTTGAAATTGCCCAATGGTGAAATCCAGATTCATGAAATATATTTCTGTGAATACGTCCCAGAAAATCCATTTCATATGCAAAAACTGAATGCGCATTGCCATAATTAGGGCGTCTCATTCGCTTGTCAGGAACAAGTATATGTCCATTAGAAAGCATATGTACACCATATGGGTGTACAGGCATAGTAAGATACCACCGAATATTTCCATGGTCATCAAACGCATAATTTACTTCGCTGTAACCTCCTGTTGCCATAAGAAATGGAGTACTTAATGGCCTGTATTTTTTTATGGAGATACAGTTCCTTAGAAGCGGTCCTGTTCTTGGAATCTTTATCCTTATTGTATGGCTGCCTATTTCATTGTCATTTTTATCGAGCAGTGAGTATTTTATAATATTGATAGTGCCATCAAACATACCGAGTACAGGAACTTGATGCTTATCTGTTAAGGTTTCATCGCAGTTGGTATAATCTTTAGAGCCTCGTATGCCCTTAATAGTATACTTTACTTTACATGGTGTTTCTGTGTTAAATATAAGCAGCCCTGATAATGGTGAATACTTAAAAGGGTTGATTATAAATAATGCATTGTCAAATGTATAGCGGCGTTTATTTAGTATATTTTCTATAACAATGTCTTTCCTTCTGCTGATATCAGCAGTAAATCTTGACTGCCGTTCAATATTTGACGAATAATTGCGTCCATCAATATAAGGTTCATTTATATTTAGTGCCTCTGACCTAAGCCATTCTTCATATTGGACATTAACATTATAAATATGTTTTTTCAATGTATTTATTATGCGTTTTTTAATTGCCATCCATTGCTGTCCTCCTGATAAAAATCAATATTTTTTTCCACATTTTTCTATTTTACTTGACAATTTTATAAAAGTTTTTTGTCAAAACTAAGGTTATTTTGTGGCACTTCAATAATATTACAGATATATATGCAATAAAAAATTCTAATAATAGTATAATGTAAAATTTAAGATAAATTCTAGGTAAATTATGGTTAATATTCAATTATTCAA
>DESG01000119.1 GCA_002361175.1 Lachnoclostridium sp. UBA3320
TTTTTCAACCGCACAGGTGGAAAATATTTACAATGATGAGGTAGTTTTAAGGATTGTATCCAAAAACAGACCAACAAGCAGTGCAAAAGAAGTAACACCAACTCTTAATGATGCATACATATTGAAAATTGATGAATATGAAGCAAGAATGTTTTAGTTTTTTTACATTGCAGTCATTTTTTAAATATGGTATACTTGGTAACATACTTAACTGTATGTCAAAGTTAATATGTGGTTGTCAGACCAGCCGCATGACAGAAATGTCATTAAACATTAGCGCCAGTCCCTTAATTCTGCACATAATACCTAATTTTTTAAGGGAGACGAGGTAAAAGGTTATCGAAATTTCGGCGGATGCCTTTTCGTATTCTTTGTATGCGTAAGATACAGGCAAATACTTGGGTAACCAGGGAACAAATACTGTACCAGCAAAGAAAATTATTAATATAATATTGTATGGAGGGAAATTATGTGTGGAATTATTGGCTTTACAGGTAATATTAATGCAAAGGAGGTTCTTTTGCAAGGACTTAAGGCACTTGAATACCGTGGGTATGACAGTGCTGGTATTTCATTTTTTACGGGAACTGGTATCAAGACTATTAAAGCAGTTGGAAAAGTTGCAGGACTTGTGGAAAAGACTGTTATGTCAGATGATGATACAAAATGTGGTATAGGACATACACGCTGGGCTACGCATGGTGGTGTTTCTGAAGTTAACTGCCATCCGCACCATTTTGGCAAGGTAACGCTTATACACAATGGTATTATTGAAAATTATAAAGAACTTCAGGAGGAATTAGCTTTAGAAGGCAAAGAACCTGTATCACAGACTGACTCTGAGATTGCAGCTATGGTAATTGATTCTTACTATAAATCAGACCCTGTGAGTGCAATTAAAAAAGCTGTGAAAAAACTGCGAGGTGCATATGCTTTTTGTATAATGTTTACAGACCATCCTGGAAGCATTTATGCGATAAGAAATGGCAGCCCGCTTGTTGCTACTACTACAGGAGCAGGGTCTATAATTGCTTCTGATATGGTTGCACTTATAAAGTATTCTAAAGATTATTTTGTACTGCCTGAACACCATATAGCTCATCTTACAGCAAGCAGTATAAATATCACAGACCTTGACCATAATGAAATTGAACCAGATATGCTTCATGTAAACTGGGATATGGCGGCCGCACGAAAAGGCGGATATGAGTATTTTATGCTTAAGGAAATACATGAACAGCCCGAAGCACTTCGCAATACAATTTCACCAAGAATTAAGGATGGTATGCCTGACTTTTCGGCTGATGGAATAGACGATAGTCTATTTAAGGATATTAACAGAATAATTATTGCTGCCTGTGGAACGGCGATGCATGCAGGGCTTATTGGTAAAAATATGATAGAAAAGCTTTCAAGAGTACCTGTTTCTGTTGACATTGCATCGGAATTTCGCTATCAAGACCCAGTAATTGATGAAAATACTCTTGTCATTACTATATCCCAGTCTGGCGAAACAGCCGATACATTGGCGGCGTTAAGACTTGCAAAAGAGAGAGGTGCTAAGACTTTATCAATAGTGAATGTAAAAGGTTCGTCTATTGCACGTGAAAGCGACTATGTGCTTTATACACATGCAGGTCCTGAGATAGCTGTGGCAAGTACAAAGGCGTATACTGTGCAGCTTGCGGCAATGTATTTAGTTGCGTTTAGGTTTGCGTATATAAAAGGCAAGATAACAGAAGATAAAACTAAAGAATTTATAAAAGAACTTGAAAAAACGCCTGGTTTTGTAGAAAAGATGCTTTCTTGCGACAAAGCAATAGAGCCTATAAGTAATAAACTTTTAAAAACAGAAAGCCTTTTCTTTATTGGACGTGGGCTTGACTATGCGCTTTCATGTGAGGGTTCAATTAAATTAAAAGAGATAAGCTATATACATTCTGAGGCATATGCTGCTGGTGAGCTTAAACATGGCACTATTTCACTTATTACAGATAATGTGCCAGTTATAGCACTGGCAACACAAGAAGACGTATTTGCTAAAATGATTTCAAATATACGCGAGGTACGCTCACGTGGCGCTAGGGTTATAATGATTACTGGGGCTGATGCACAGGTAGATGCAGCACTTTGTGACCATTTAATAACACTTCCTCCAGTTAGTGATGTTTTTGCACCGTTTGGAGCTGCCATTGTTTTACAATATATAGCATATTATACTGCTGTTGCAAGAGGGCTTAATGTAGACCAGCCAAGAAACCTTGCAAAATCAGTTACAGTAGAATAAGAATAATAGGAGTAATATGCATATGGCAGAAGATAAAAAAATTAATTTAAGCTTTAGTTTTAAAATTGGCATGACGGCTGTAATTTTAATGGTTCTATTAGTTGCATTTATAGGATTTAAAATAGGTGGTATGTTTTATAAGAATAAACAGCCTGAGATTACTGCCGCATATATTAGTGAGAGAATTGAAAGTGTAAGCGAGCTGACTACGGCTGAACTTGCTTATAGTGGTTTAGTTATTTATTCAGAAGGTGATATTCCGCTGATTACAAAAAAAGGTTTTTCTATGAGATATGATGCCAATATACGTGCAGGTATAGATTTTTCAAAAATAAAAACTAATGTTACAGAAGATAAAGTAATTATTGATGTGCCAGAAGTGGAAGTACAGTCGGTAGATGTGGATTCTGGAAGCATTGAGTTTTATGATGAAAGATATGCACTTTTTAACTGGACACAAAAAAAAGATGTTATTGATGCAATTTCTATTGCGAAAGAAGATGCTTCTTCTCATGCTAATATAGAGGAATTGATAAAAAGAGCTAGTGGACAGATAGCGATTATAATTGAAAGTGTACTGGCAGATTATGTGGGTGATAGAGAATTGATTATACAGTAGGTTAGAAAATCAAATCGGGGAGAGTTTTTCTCCCCTTTTTTCTGGAATACATTTAGTTCTTTTTCGTAATTGAAATGTTTTATCTTTCCAAAAGGTTGACTTTACTTTCAAAGAGATTTACAATGGATAATGTTGGAATTGACATAATAAGAACAGATAACTACATAGTACAAAGGATTTATTATGACGAAAAAATATACAGAACAAAATGTTTATGATGCACTTCAGGATAGACTGCATTTTCTTTTTGAGGAATTTGATAATATTTTTGTTTCTTTTTCTGGTGGAAAGGACAGTGGCGTTCTTTTAAACCTTGTTCTGGATTTTCAGAAAAAATATTATCCAGACAGAAAAATAGGTGTATTCCACCAAGATTTTGAAGCACAGTACACAGTTACTACAGAATATGTAGAACGTACATTTGAAAGAATTAAAGATGAAACAGAACCTTACTGGGTATGTCTTCCTATGGCAGCAAGAACTGCTTTAAGTAGTTATGAAATGTTTTGGTATCCATGGGATGATACTAAAAAAGAAGCATGGGTACGCCGTATGCCGGATTACCCATATGTTATTAATATTGAAAATAACCCAATTTCAACTTATCGCTATAAGATGTACCAAGAAGACCTTGCAAAGCAGTTTGGACGTTGGTATCGTATAATGCATAACAATACAAAGACAGTTTGCCTGCTTGGTATAAGGGCAGAAGAGTCAGCGCAACGTTATAGTGGAATACTTAATAAGAAATATGGGTATAAGGGAAAGTGCTGGATAAGCCGACAGTTTAAGGATGTATGGACTGCATCGCCTATATATGACTGGGAGCTTAGTGATGTCTGGCATGCTAATTATCTGTTTGGTTATGATTATAACCGTCTTTATGACATGTATTTTATGGCAGGTCTTAAACCTGACCAGATGCGTGTAGCCTCACCATTTAATGACTACGCAAAGGACAGCCTTAATCTTTACAGGGTTATTGACCCTGAGATATGGGCTAAACTGGCTGGGCGTGTCGTTGGTGCTAATTTTGGTGCAATATATGGCAAGACAAAGGCACTTGGTTACAGGAATCTTACGCTGCCAGAAGGACATACATGGGAATCATATACTAAATTTTTATTAGATACACTTCCTGCTCGCCTTCGCAAAAATTATATTAAGAAGTTTAAGACTTCTATTCAATTTTGGCATAATACTGGCGGAGGACTTGAAGAAAAAACTATATGTGAGCTTATAGAGCATGGATATAAGATAAAACGCAATGGTGTTTCCAATTATACTGTTATGAAAAATTCACGTATTATATTTCTTGAAAAAATACCAGACCATACAGATGATATAAAATCATCAAAAGACTTGCCAAGCTGGAAGAGAATGTGTTATTGTATTTTGAAAAATGACCATATATGTCGTTCTATGGGCTTTGGGCTTTCCAGAGAGCAACAGAAGAGAGTAAATGTACTTAAACAAAAATACATTAAGGTAGGTGAGAACTATGGTGTTTAAAAGTCCAGTTTATAATGTGATTGCTGTACCTATTGAAAAAATTGTCCCTAATACATACAATCCTAATTCTGTTGCACCCCCTGAATTTGAACTGTTATATGACAGTATAAAGCAAGATGGTTATACTATGCCTGTTGTATGCTATTATGAACAGGAAAATGACAGATATATAATTGTAGATGGATTTCACAGATATAGGATAATGCTCGACTATCCTGATATCTACAGGCGAGAGATGGGAATGCTGCCTGTTTCTGTGATAGATAAACCTATTGAATATCGAATGGCAAGTACTATTAGACATAACAGAGCACGTGGCTCTCACAATGTAAATCTTATGAGCAATATTATAAAGGAACTGTGTGAGCTTGGAAGGTCAGATGCGTGGATTGCAAAGCATCTTGGCATGGAACGGGACGAGATTTTGCGTCTTAAACAGATAACAGGTCTTACGGCATTATTTAAAGATGTGCAGTTTGGACTGGCGTGGCGTCCTGACAAAGATGAGACAGATTTAGATGGAGGAAAAGATGGTTTTTGATAATATTTTGGAGGCTATGGGCAATACTCCATTAATCAGACTTAACCATATGACGCCAAAAGGAGCAGCAGAAATACTGGTTAAGTTTGAGGGGTTAAATGTTGGGGGTTCAATTAAAACAAGAACAGCATACAATATGATATGTGATGCGGAGAAAAAGGGGATTATTAATAGTAAGAACACAATTATTGTAGAGCCTACAAGTGGTAATCAAGGTATAGGACTTGCCCTTACAGGTGCTGTAAAAGGTTATAAAGTTCGTATTATAATGCCTGATTCTGTAAGCGAAGAAAGGAGAAAACTTATATCACATTATGGGGCAGAAGTTATACTGGTGCATGATGATGGCAATATTGGCAAATGTATAGAAGAATGTCTTAAAATTGCTATCCAAATGGCAGAAGAGGATTCTTCGGTGTTTGTTCCGCAACAGTTTGAAAACCCTGCCAATCCAGATATACACCGCAGTCAAACAGGCATTGAAATCATTAATCAAGTTGAAGGGTCTGTAGATGGTTTTTGTTCAGGTATTGGCACTGGAGGAACAATTACTGGTATAGGCAGTATACTTAAAGAAAGAAATCCTGATATAGTGATATGGGCAGCAGAGCCTGAACACGCAGCTATACTGTCAGGAGGCTCGATTGGCACACATATTCAGATGGGCATTGGCGATGGCATAATTCCTAGTATACTTGACCAAGATATATATAGTGATATCTGTATAATTACAGACGATGAAGCAATTCAAACAGCTAGAAACCTTGCTTCTAAGGAGGGTATAATGTGCGGCATTTCAAGCGGTACTAATGTAGCCGCAGCTATTCGACTTGCTAAAGAACTTGGCAGCAACAAAACTGTTGTAACAGTACTTCCTGATACGGCGGAAAGATATTTTTCTACACCATTATTCCAAGAGTAACAAATACAAAGAAAGGCAGTTATTTTAATTGTGGTTAATGAAGAAAAAGTACGCATTATGATTAAAGTAGCACAGTATGAGACAGAGCTTGGCGCACAGTCCATAGATGAAGGCAGTTATTATAAGACAGATTATGTGCGTTCACATACTATATCAGCAATATTTAGTTTTTCCGCTGCGTATATCTTTTTTTTAATTCTGTTTTCATTATATAATATTGATTATATATTCTTAAATTTTGTTACAATAAATTACGCAAAATTGCTTTTTGAAATTTTTGTGCCATATATTTTAATTATAATAATTTGTGAAATAATT
>DESG01000097.1 GCA_002361175.1 Lachnoclostridium sp. UBA3320
GAAAAAAGTTGTAAAGTGGTGTTAGTATATTAAACTTATAAGCTAACAAATTAAAAGGAGAATGCAAACTATTTTATTTATGAAAACAAAAAATTTACTTTCAGAAAATATTACTGCTGCTGGCAGCAAAGCAGACTATGATGCATCATGCAAACGTCTTCTTGCAAATAAAATAATACTGGCATGGATTATGAAAAGTTGCATTAAAGAATACAGCAATTATGAAGTTGAAGAAATTGCTGCAAAATATATAGAGGGTACGCCACAGATTTCCGTAACAGCTGTAAACCCTGATGAAACAGATTTATATAGTTATGTTAAAGGTATAGGCACAGAAGACAGCACTATCACAGAAGGCACAGTTACATATGATATTCGTTTTTATGCCATTGTACCAAATACAAAAGATAAGATAAGTTTAATAATAAATATAGAAGCTCAGAATGATTTTTATCCAGGTTATCCTATAATTAAACGTGCTATTTATTACTGTAGTAGAATGGTTTCATCACAGTATGGAAAAGACTTTACAAACAGTCATTATGAAAAGATTAAAAAAGTATATTCAGTCTGGATATGCACCAATCCGCCATTATACAGGCAAAATACAATTAATAGATATAAAATACATGAAGAAAACCTTGTTGGAAATGTCCAAGAGGAAAAAGAAAACTATGATTTAATGTCAGCAATTATTATGTGTCTTGGCAAGCCATGTGACAACAAGTATTCAGGAATACTAAAATTATTGGAAGTACTTCTTTCGTCAGAGAGAAAACCAGAAGAAAAGAAAAAGATTCTAGAAAAAGATTTTGGTATAAAAATGACAAAAGAATTAGAAAGTGAGGTGTCATTAATGTGCAATCTTAGTAAAGACATAGAAGAGAGAGGAATTAGAAAAGGAATGAAAGAAGGAATTATAACAGCTATTAAAAATTTAATGGAAAGTATGGGATGGACAAAGGAACAAGCAATGGAAGCATTAAAAATTCCTGAAGCAGAACAAGCGTTATATTCTGGCATATTAAAAGAGTAAAAGATATAGCCCTCTGTGTGTAAAAATGATTCCACGACAGAGGGTTTTTATTGACATTAACTTTTTAAGTCTGCATATTGCCCTGCCATTTTTTTCTATATTCACTTGGAGGAATCCCTTCAAGGTTTTTAAAAACACGACTAAAATAATTTGGTTCACCAATTCCACATATCACACCTATCATTTCTAAAGTATTATCTGTAAATCTAAGCAATTGTTTAGCCCTTGTAATTCTGACTTGTTGCAGATAAGTATTGATACTAACACCATATTGCTCTTTAAAAACACGTAACATATAGTATTTATTTATGTAAAAGTAATCTGCCAATTCATCCAATACAATCTTCTCACTGTAATGTTCATCCAAATAACGTTTTATTGGAAGCATATCTCGTTTTTGCTTTTTACCATTTATTTCTTCTGGATTCCATGATTCTGCCATTAAGAGAGTAAGCAGGGAATTAAGATAAGAATTAAGCCTCATATCTCGAATATAATCTTGAGATGATGCTATAGCAAAAAGTAAATTATAAATTTCAAGAAAAGCTGTATTTTCTTTCGGATGAAAAACAGGTTTCCCTCCTCTGCTAATATATTTTTCATAAATAGCAGGTAATGTATTGCCATAAAAATGAATCCAAGAAAGTGACCATAAATTGTCTGTATCAGTAGTATGTGAATAAGACTTTTCACAATCTATAAAAATACAATCACCAGATTTTAGTGTATATTTTATTTCATCATATATAAATTCGCCAACTCCATCCTTTACAATAAAAAAAAGATAGGATTGTAAGTTTGCACGTCTTGAAGTATGAGGCTTATTTGCAACTAATGAGCCTATCTCTTGTAAATAAAGCAAGCTTGTCTTTGCGAAAGGAGATGCAGTGTATAGGATTCGATCAGAAGTCACAATATTGGATGTGAAATAATTTTGTTCCATAATACAATAATCTCCTTTAAAATGTAACAATCTTTTGAGAAATATATAATTTATTTTTTAGTTATTGTAATGCTTCTAATGTTTTCCTTGCTCCTTCTTCCATATTAAATAAACCAAACCAGCCTAAAGCTTCAAGTTTTTTTCCATCAAGACTAGAATTTTCCATTAAATTATATCCCAATTTTTCAGATACTGTTGCAACATCAAATACAATTTTCTGACCAGAAACTTGTGCAAAACATTGTGCCATTTCATAAATTTGTACAATAGAATTTTGATTAGAAATATTATATGCCTCTCCGCTTTTTCCATTTAAAAGTACAGCAATAATTGCCGAAACACAATCAAGCACATAACAGTAAGAACGCATTTGTGAACCTGTACTTTTCATTATAATATCTTTTCCTGCTTTCACGTCTCTAGGAAACTGAGATGATGCTCTACTATCTTTCTCAGTACAGGTTGGACCATAAACATGTCCAGGGCGGACAATTACTGTATCAACACTATATTCTTTACCATATGATATACATAAAGTTTCTGCTGCTCTTTTAGAAGAAGGATAACATGCTCTTGGATTTAAAATATCTATAAAACCAAAATCGTTTTCATTATATTGCTCTATATTTTCTTTCTTGCCATATATTTCACTTGAAGATATATATAATAACCGACTAAAATGTTCTTTACAATATTCAAGTAAGTTTTTTGTACCAATCATATTAGTAAGCATGGTTTCTACTGGTTGATTTATGATTGATTTTGGATCAGCATTGCTTGCACCATGAATAATATAATCAAATTTTTCATCTGTTTCAAGAAATTCTAACACATTATATTGAATAAAATGAAAATTAGGATAAGTTGTTCTATTTTGGAATCGTGCTATTATTTTTTCCTCATTTCTGCTTGCAGCATATACATGTACATTTAATTCTAATAAAAAATCTACAACTGCAGAACAAATAAGCCCATTTGCGCCAGTAACTAATATCTTCTTGTTTTCTATTTTCTCAATATTAGGAACTGCTTTTTTAATTCTTTTTAAATCAGAAACATATTCGTTTGTATATTTTAACATTATAATTTACCTTCATAACTAAATTTTTTATCTGCATTAATTTACATATTTTTACTGTTTAAACACCACTTTACAACTTTTTTCCAGCAGCTTACAACCTAAAAAAAATAAATGACGCACAAGGTT
>DESG01000180.1 GCA_002361175.1 Lachnoclostridium sp. UBA3320
AGTTCATTGTATTTTTCAGAAAAATATTATTTAAAAATCAGGAAAGGAGAATGTTAGAATTATGGTTAAAGGAACAGAGCTTTTTGTGAAAGCACTAAGGGAAGAGGGGGTTGACACACTTTTTGCTTATCCAGGAGGACAAGCGATAGATTTATTTGATGCATTGTATGAACAGGAAGATATTGAAATGATTATACCAAGGCATGAGCAGGCACTTATACATGCGGCTGATGGATATGCACGTTCAACTGGCAAAACAGGTGTGTGTCTTGTTACTAGTGGACCAGGTGCATCTAATCTAGTTACAGGTATTGCGACTGCTAATTATGACAGTGTTCCTCTTGTATGTTTTACAGGGCAAGTTCCTCTTGGACTTTTGGGCAATGATGCTTTTCAGGAGGTTGATATAGTTGGAATAACTAACAGCATATGTAAATACTCAGTTACAGTGCGTAAGCGTGAAGACCTTGGAAGGATTATAAAAGAGGCATTTTATATAGCAAGGACAGGCAGACCGGGTCCTGTCGTTGTAGATTTGCCAAAGGATATACAAAATGGTCTTGGAAGTTATGACTATCCAAAAGAAGTAAGTATGCGTGGTTATAAACCTAGTGAAGGTGTACATGCTGGACAGCTTAAAAAAGCTTTAGCGGAGCTTAAAAAGGCAAAGAAACCGCTGTTTTTAGCTGGTGGTGGTGTAAATATTTCAGGTGCTAATGAAAGCATGACAAGTCTTGTTGATATTACAGGCATTCCTGTTGTTACAACTATAATGGGTAAAGGGGCAATACCATGTGGACATAGACTCTATATTGGAAATATAGGCATACATGGAGGTTATGCTGCTAATCGTGCTGTAAATGAATGTGATGTGCTATTTTCGATAGGAACACGTTTTAATGACAGAATAACAGGAAAAATCAGCGAATTTGCGCCAAATGCTAAAATAATTCATATAGATATTGACCCTGCTTCAATATCTAAAAATGTAGTAGTGGATATACCTATTGTAGCTGATGCAAAACTTGCAATTAATGCAATGCTTGATAAAGTTGGGCATGTAAAGGATAACAGGTGGATAGAGCAAGTACTTGAGTGGAAAGAAACACATCCTATAAATATGAATAAGTATGATGGTCTTACACCTGAAAAGATTATAAGGTATATCAATGACAATTTTGATGCACCTATTGTTGCTACAGATGTAGGACAAAATCAGCTTTGGGTTACACAGTATTTTGAGCCACAAGGCAATGGCAAGCTGCTTACATCAGGTGGACTTGGAACTATGGGATATGGACTCCCAGCTGCTATAGGTGCTAAAATTGCTAATCCATCTAAAACAGTTATTGCAATATCGGGTGACGGCGGTATACAGATGAACATACAAGAACTTGCAACTGCAATGATTTATGGTTTACAAGTTATAATTGTAGTATTAAATAATGGATATCTTGGCAATGTGCGTCAGTGGCAAGAAATTTTTTACAATAAAAGATATTCAGGAACATGTTTAAGATATCGTAAAAGCTGTGGAAAGAGCTGTAAGAAGCTGAAAGAAGGAAAAGCGCAATGTCCTGCATATATTCCTGATTTTGTAAAACTTGCCGAGAGTTATGAAGCGCATGGAATACGAGTATTTAAAGAAGAGGACATTAAAAAAGCATTTGACTATGCTTTAGAATTTAAGGACGGCCCAACTATTATAGAGTGTATAATAGATAGTGATGCCAATGTATTCCCTATGATTCCAGCAGGAAAAGGATTGGCGGATATGATAATGTCTTAAAAAATATTAATTTTTAGAAAGGAAAATCCAAAAAACTCTTTGGATATGGTGAAAAGTATGGAAGTTAAGAAACGTTGGATATCACTTTATGTAGAGAATCAAATTGGCGTACTTGCAAAAATATCAGGAATGTTTGCCGCAAAGTCATATAACCTTGATACCCTTACAGTTGGTGAAACACAAGACCCATCAATATCAAGGATTACAATAGGGCTTACAAGTGACGATATGACATTTGAACAAATTAAAAAGCAACTAAACCGAAATGTAGTAGTTATAAAGGTAATTGATATTTCAGAAGTGCCTATACACAAAAAAGAGTTGTTGTATATAAAAGTAAGCAGTTGTTCTGATAAAGATAAATCAGAGATATTTAGAATGGCAGAAGTTTTTTCACTGGATATAATCGATTATAATAAGGGGTCTGTTATTGTTCAATGTGTAAAGACAGAGGATAAAAATAACGATATGATAGAATTGTTTAACAAAAGTTTTATTAATAGAATTGAAGTTGTACGTGGTGGAAGTGTAGCAATAGAAGCACTGTCTACAAGTGATAGATAAAATAAAACACATGCATACATAAAGATATTGCTATGCTGCATAAGGTACTATATCACCTTATGCAGCGGCAGTTTATTTATGTTTGTAATAAAAAATTGCAAGTTGAGTTCTGTTGTGAAGTTCCAGTTTTTCTAATATTATACTTAGATAGTTTCTGACAGTGCCTTCACTTAGATAAAGTTTTGCTGATATTTCTTTATTGCTTAGCCCCTCTGCTATAAGTTCTATCACTTTAAGTTCACGTTCATTTATATCATAATAAGCATAGTCAAACTTAGGTGCAGAGTTTAAAAGTTCTGGTATTTTAGATATTATTTCTGTGCCAAATACACTTTGACCAGAATACACAGCTTCAAGAGCAGGAAGTATGCTTTTATAGTCATGTTTTAAAATATATCCCTTTGCACCAAGCCTTAAAGCTTGTATAATATATTCATCGTCAAGAAATGTGGTTAGAAGCAAAATTTTGGCATCTGGATATTTCTTTAATATTGTTTCTGTTGCTTCAAGTCCACTTATACCCTGCATCTGTATATCTGTAAGCAGTATATCAGGTCTGTATTTTTCATAAAGTTTTATAGCATCAGTTCCGTCAGTGCCAGATGCAAGAACCTTTAATGTGCCAGAAGCTTCAAGTATTGTTTTAAGTGCACTTGTAACAAGTTCATCATCATCTATAATTATTATATTCATAAATTAAATTCTCCATTTCATAGCTATCTTAATTATGTTTTAGGCGCTGTTATAAAAATACAAAAGCCATTATCTGTATGTATCTGTAAAGAGCCACCAAGCATATTTACTCTTGAATATATATTGGCAATGCCCATACCAGAGTTTGCACTGATAGTGTGCATATATTTACTTATGTTTATATTATTTACATTAGTACCATTGTCTTTTATTATAAGCTGGTACATTGCAGGGTGTTCTCTTAATAAAACATGAACATCTGTTGCATTGCTGTGCTTGCATATGTTATTTAATCCTTCTTTTAATATTGCTATAAATGCAAATTTTACTTCACGTGGTACATCAGTTCCCATATCATAAATCACATTGGTCTTACAAAATTTAAAATTATTTATAATTGTATCCACGGAATCTTTAAGGCTAATTGAATCATCATGTAGGTTATGCACGCTTGCACGTATGCTTTCCATAGCTGTATCCAGTGAATTATGCAAATTATCTAAAAGTTCTGTACAATTATTGTCTTTATTTACAGTTTCAAGCACGCCTGTAAGCAGTATTGAGCGTGAGAGGAGATGACCTACATTATCATGAATTTCTCTTGCAATTCTGTTTCTTTCTTTAAGTGTTGCATTGTAGATTTCATAGTCCTGTTTTTCAAGAAGTGCCTTATTTCTGTCATGTAAAATTATATTGTTTTCAGTAGTTGCATCTCTTATTTTATGTGACTCTGATAAGAGTTTGTTATATCTTTCTTGAATAAACTGTATATAATATGCGGCAGCCATTCCTAGAAGCACTGTGAAAAAAAGCAGTGCGTTGAATGGTATGCAGTTGTATAAAAGGCTTGCTATAAAAATTATTATTATAATAAATTTGTGATATCCTTGAAAATATGCCACATTGTACAGTATTAAGGGCAACATAGTTATAAATGTTGGTGCTGCAAAAGATATTATAGCATAAATTCCTGATGTTATAAGAGTAAAATATTTATTTAAAAAGAAATATGATAAAGAGGATAAAATTATAGATGTAACAACCATGATAATGTATGATGCAGAGAAAAGATTTGTGCTACTAGCTATAAATGCTGATAAGATACAGTATGCAAAGATAATAAATTGAGGTACTGGCATTTGTAAAAATTTCCTCCTTTGATTGTAATAGTAAATATTATACATGATAAAGTGACATTTGTCATCTTTACATCTGACAAGTGTCACTTATAATTAAAGAAAAGTAGATATATATTTATACTCAGATAGGAGGTTTAATATGATAAAAGTAGAAAATTTAGTAAAAAGATATGGAAGTATAGTTGCGCTTGACCATTTAAATCTGGAAATAGATGAAGGTGAGATATTTGGGTTGTTAGGACCAAATGGAAGTGGAAAGACAACAGCGATAAGCTGTATGTTGGCACTTCTTAAATATGACAAAGGAAGTATTAAAATATTTGGAGAGCAGATAAAGCCTGACAGTTATAATATTAAAAGGCGCATAGGTATTGTACCACAGAATATTGCAGTATTTGATGAACTTTCTGTATATGAAAATATTGATTACTTTTGTGGACTTTATATCAAAAATAAAACTGAAAAAAAGAAGCTTGTCAGTGATGCTATAGAATTTGTGGGACTTGAAAATTATACTAAAAGAAAGCCTGGACAATTGTCAGGAGGACTTCTTAGAAGGCTTAACATCGCATGTGGCATAGTACATAAGCCAGAATTAATTATTATGGATGAACCTACTGTGGCTGTAGACCCACAGAGCCGTAATAAGATTTTAGAGGGAATAGAAGAACTTAACCGTGGTGGAAGTACAATTATCTACACATCACACTATATGGAAGAAGTAGAACAGATTTGCACAAAAGTTGCAATAATAGATGGCGGCAGATGCATAGCAAGTGGAACGAATGAAGAACTTAAAAGTATGATAAAAACAGGTGAAACTATAACTGTAGAAAATATATTTATAAATAGTGAACAGCTTACAGGAATAAAAAATATACAGCATGTTTTTGATGTAGTTTATAAGGATAATATACTTGTTATAAGGTGCAGCAGTGCCAAGCATAACCTTGTAAAAATTATGAATTATATGCAGGAACATGATATATCATTTGGCAGGGTATTTTCAGAACGCCCTACATTAAATGATGTGTTTTTGGAAATAACTGGGAAACAGCTTAGGGATTAGAAAGGAATGGAGGTTTTGTATGCTACATTTGATAAAATACCGAATTATTAGTATTTTAAAGGAAAAAACTATAGTTTTTTGGTCTATGCTTTTTCCTATACTGCTTGCAACAATGTTTTATGTATCATTTGGAAGTTCTGATAATGAAATTGAAACTATAGATGTCGCAGTAGTAAAAACAGATGATTCAGAAATGTCCAAAAATTTTATTAAGTACCTTGAAATGCTGGAAAATGATGATTCAAAATTAATTTCATCTGAGGAGCTTTCTAAGGAGAAAGCAGATGAAAAATTGGAAAAGTTTGCAGTGTCGGGGATATATTATGCAGGGGAAGAAATAGAGTTAGTTGTTACAAGTAATGATATAAATAGCAGTATACTAAAGTCTCTTTTAGATACATATAATAATCAAGCACAGATGTATAAAGATATAGCTATAGAAAAGCCCGAAAAACTTAAAACTGTTATAAACTCAGATTATATGGGTTTTGTAGATGAAACAACTCTGGGAGGCAAGAGTGTAGATGGAGAAGTACAATATTTTCTCTCACTTATTGGCATGGCATGTATGTTTGGGTGTTTTATAGGACATCAAATTTCAACACAGTTACAGGCAAATGTTACTCCTGTAGCATTAAGAAGAGCAGTTTCATCTGTAAGTAAATTTAAACAAATTGTTTCAGATACTTTGGCAGGTGTTATAATACATTATATCAATCTGGCAATCCTGCTTTTATTTTTAAATTTTGTACTCCATATAGATTTAAGCGGAAATATTGTTAAATTAATTGGCATATGCATAACAGGCGGTTTTATAGGTGTAAGTCTTGGTATATTTGTTGGGTCGTTATCAAAGTTAAAAGATGGTGTAAGGATAGGGCTGCTTGTAGCAACAGGGCTTTTATCTAGCTTTTTTGCTGGTCTTATGATAGTCGGAGTTAAAGGATTAATTGAAGATACCTGTCCTATATTAAACAAAATTAATCCAGCGGCAGTTATCACCGATGCAATATATAGCGTAAGTGTTTATGATGACCCAGAAAGATATGTATCTGATATAATTATACTTATTATTATGTCTGCTACAATAGGTATTATTACATTTATCAAAACCAGGAGGGAACGCTATGACAGTATTTAATTGTTATATGAAAATTGCTAAGAAAAATATTAATACAATAATAATGTATTTTGTAATATTTATCACTATCAGTCTGGCAATGGTTAGCGTATATCCAGATAGCGGAGGTATTAAATTCACGGGAACAAAGCTTGATATAGGTGTGGTTGACAGAGATAAAAGCGAAATTTCAGAAAATATTATTAAATATTTGACAAAATTTCATAATGTAGAAGCAATGGATGATGATATAAAAGAACTGCAGGAGAGGATGTACTATTATGATAAAGATGTAATAATACAGATACCAGAAAAATTTGCAGAAAAATGTACTGCAGGAGAGACTGCTATTGACATTACACAACAGCCAGGTGAATATGATTATATGTATCTTGAAAGTCAGATAAATGATTTAATGAATCGTATAATAAAATATAATATTGCAGGATATTCCATTAATGAGAGCTTTAAAAAAGTATCAGATACCCCTAAAAGTAAGGTAACACTATTAGATACTAATGGCAATAATGGGCAGATTCCAAACTTTGCATATCTTTTCAGATATTTTCCATATATAAGTATAGCAATACTTGGCAATGTACTTGGCATTATCGTCTGTTCTTTTAGAAAAAGAGAAGTTAAGAATCGTATGTCAGTGTCAGCAGTCTCTATGAAAAGGCAATCAGCAGAAGCCTTTCTGGCATTTATAGTTATCGGTATTTTTATATGGCTTGGATTTTTGGCTGTTGCTTTGATATTGAATGGCAGGGAAATGTCTGGCAATGTAAATATAGCATATTATATATTGAACTCATTTGTAGTTATGGTAATGTCACTGTCAATAGCATTTCTTGCAGGTATGCTTGCTAAAAAAGTGCATATAGTAAATATAATAATTACACCTGTATCACTTTTTATGAGCTTTCTTGGCGGAGTTTTCGTGCCACTGTCAGTTCTTAATAGCACAGTAAGAAAAGCAGCAAGGTTTGTACCTGTGTTCTGGTATGAAGAAATTAATGATACATTAAGCAAATACGCAAAACTTCCAGATGAAGTTATAAGAGAAGTGTGGTCTAATATAGGAATACAGCTTCTTTTTACATTGATGTTTATTGCAGTTGCATTAGCAGTAAGCAGATATCAGAGGCAAGAAAGGTAGTAAATTATAAAAATATATAAGATTAAGAAGATGTTTAAGGAAACTTTAATTTTGTTTAACTTTTCCTTAAACATCTTTTTAATATATTGAATATATCACTGTCATTATGGTAAATTTATTTTACTGATTGTGAGGTGTTTAATATGAATAAATCTAAAAAAATATTAAGTATGACGTTTCATGGCTTATTTGCACTATTGTGGCTTATGGTTTTGCCAGGAATTATGATTGTCTGTTTTGTCAATGATATTTTAGTCATTGTTCCAGCATTGTCTATTCCTGTTCTTGTTCTTAATAAAGATAGAGTGTTTGAATTATTGGAAAGAATTAAAGAGCATATTACACGCTGTATAGAGAAGTACTCTATTGTAACTATTGCAGTATTTCTTATGACAATACAGATTATAATACAGGCATATGTAGGATATGAAATGGCAGTAACTCCTGCTGGTGATAGGAATATTATATTTAAGCAGGCAAGTGAGATGGCATTAAACAATGTATTTAAGACGAGTGAAGAATATAATTTTTATTTTCTGCGTTATCCAAATAATCAGTTGCTGCTTATGCTTGAAACAATCTGGTTTATGATATTAAAAGCAGCAGGAACTACTAATTTTCTATATGGCAATATGGTCTTAAATATTTTTGTTATTGACTTAGCTATAATACTATGCATGATTATAGTATACAAAAAATATGGAAAAAATCCTACAATACTTTTTCAGATAATGGCAATAATGTTTGTACCATTTTACACATATATACCTTTTGTATATACAGATACTCTTGTACTGCCTATAGTTGCAGGAATTGTATTGTGTTATGAATTGCTTGAAGAGTACTGGAATAATAATAAAATAAAGTTTTTTATTACTTTAGTTATAATAGGAGTACTTACATGGGCTGGATATGCATTAAAACCTACTGTTGCAATTATTACTCTGGCGTGTTTTATCCATATGATAATTGCTAAGGAGTGGAAAAAAGGAATTATTGCTTCATTTGCAATTATATTGGTTTTTGGTATATGTCTGAAAACATTTAATATAACTATGGAAAAAATGGAAGTAATTGACCAAACAAATTATGATAAAGAAAATTTTCCGTATTCGCACTGGATTATGATGGGCTTACAAGGAACAGGAAATTACAGTCTTAAAGACAGAGAGTATACAAGTTCATTTAAAACGAAGAAAGAGAAAGAAAAAGCAAATATTGCAATGATTAAAAAAAGATTAAGAGAATATGGAGTTAAAGGGCTTTTGCTTCATCAGTATATAAAGTCAGTAGCAACATGGTCAAATGGCAAATATGATATGGAATTTCATCTACAGCGTCAACCTAAGAGAAATTCATGGCTACAGACAATATTTTTTAAAGATGGAATATTCTATCCTTTGTATGATGGGTATTGTACAATATACCAATGGATTATGTTAATATTTATTATGGCATCAATTATATATGGATTTAAAAGAAAAGAAACTGATTCTGCAGTTATGTGGAAACTTGCACTTTTCGGATTGTTTTTGTTTTTATCTATATGGGAAACAAAATCCAGATATATAATGCAGTTTGTACCTGTGATGTTTTTAATAACTGTAGATATGCTTGTCAAAATTCAGAAAAATTTAATGCCAGTCGATGCATTAAAGAAAAAAGATTGTAATTTAAGCATTGCTATGATAAAATAGTAAACAAAAATAATCCAACATCAAAACGTTAAAGAAAGGAACTAGGCATATGTCAGGACATTCAAAATTTGCCAATATAAAACATAAGAAAGAAAAAAATGATGCTAAAAAAGGAAAAATTTTTACTATTATAGGAAGAGAATTAGCAGTTGCAGTTAAAGAGGGTGGTGCTGACCCTGAAAATAACAGCAAACTCCGTGATGTTATTGCAAAAGCAAAAGCAAACAATATGCCAAATGATACTATTGACCGTGGTATTAAAAAAGCAGCAGGTGATGCTGACAGTGTAAATTATGAAGAAGTAACATATGAAGGATATGGACCAAGCGGCACAGCAATTATAGTTAAGGCACTTACAGACAATAAAAATCGGACAGCAAGCAATGTGCGCAATGCCTTTACAAAGGGGAGCGGGAGTGTAGGCACACAGGGCTGTGTGTCATATATGTTTGATGAAAAAGGTCAGATTATTATTTCAAAAGAGGAAATGGACGACAACGGTATAAACATGGAAGCAGACGACATAATGATGTTAGCATTAGATGCTGGTGCAGAAGACTTTACAGAAGAAGATGATTCTTATGAAATAATTACATCACCAGATGAATTTAGTGTAGTGCGTGAGGCTCTTGAAGCAAAGAAGCTGCCTATGGCCAGTGCAGAAATTACAATGATACCACAAAATTATGTAACTCTTACAGATGAAAATGATATTAGGCAACTTACACGTACACTTGACTTACTCGATGATGATGATGATGTACATGACGTATACCATAACTGGGATGACTGACATTCCAACAGTTAAAGTTGCAGAAAGGAACAGGGAAATATGAATAAAGAGTTAGTTATTGTTCTAGATTTTGGAGGACAATATAACCAGCTTATTGCTAGACGAGTGAGAGAGTGCAATGTATATTGTGAAGTTCATCCATATACATTAAGTTTAGAAAAAATAAAAGAGATGAGTCCAAAAGGGATAATTTTTACAGGCGGCCCAGAAAGTGTGTATAATGAAAAGGCACCACGCTGTACTAAAGAACTTTTTGAACTAAACATACCAATACTTGGCATATGTTATGGGGCACATCTTATGACATATATGTTAGGAGGCAAAGTAGAAAAAGCACCTATTAGCGAGTACGGAAAAACTGAAGTAAGGACAGATAATAGTTCAGTTTTATTCCATAATGTATCAAAAAAAACTATAACGTGGATGAGTCATACAGACTATATTTCAGAGCTGCCAATAGGTTTTAGGTCTTGCGCTATCACAGATGCTTGTCCTGTTGCAGCAATGGAGTGTACAGAGAAAAAGTTATATGCCATACAATTTCATCCAGAGGTTATGCATACACAAGAGGGATTAAAGATGCTTTCTAATTTTGTGTATGATGTATGCAAATGCAGCGGTAACTGGAAGATGTCATCTTTTGTTGACGAAACAGTAAAAAGTATACATGAAAAAGTTGGTGATGGAAAAGTTTTATGTGCATTATCTGGTGGTGTAGATTCTTCTGTCGCAGCAGTCCTTTTATCTAAAGCAGTTGGAAAACAACTTACATGTGTGTTTGTTGACCAAGGTCTTTTACGTAAAAATGAAGGAGACGAAGTAGAAGCTGTATTCGGACCAGATGGACTATATGACCTTAATTTTATACGTGTTAATTGCAAAGAACGTTTTTATAAAAAGCTTAAAGGAGTAACAGAACCTGAAAAGAAACGAAAAATTATCGGTGAAGAATTTATTAGGGTATTTGAAGAGGAAGCTAAGAAAATAGGAACTGTAGATTTTCTTGTGCAGGGAACAATTTATCCAGATGTAATAGAATCAGGACTTGGAAAATCAGCAGTAATTAAATCACATCATAATGTTGGAGGATTACCTGACTATGTAGATTTTAAAGAGATAATAGAGCCACTACGAATGCTTTTTAAAGATGAAGTACGTAAAGTTGGAATTGAACTTGGAATACCAGAACATCTGGTATTTAGACAGCCATTTCCAGGACCAGGACTTGGAATAAGGATCATAGGAGAAGTAACAGCAGAGAAATGTTTTATTGTACAAGAAGCAGATGCTATTTATAGAGAAGAAATTGCTAAAGCAGGTTTTGATAAAAAACTTGGACAATATTTTGCAGCACTTACAAATATGCAATCTGTTGGAGTTATGGGTGATGACAGAACTTATGATTATGCAGTTGTGCTACGTGCAGTCAATACATCGGATTTTATGACAGCTGAACCTGCACAGATACCTTGGGCAGTGCTGGGGAAAGTGGCATCAAGAATTGTAAATGAAGTAAAAGGAGTTAATAGAGTACTTTATGATTGTACTGGAAAACCACCAGCAACGATAGAGTTCGAGTGATGAAGTTGTCATTGCAGAACAACTTTTTGC
>DESG01000044.1 GCA_002361175.1 Lachnoclostridium sp. UBA3320
TTAACTAGCACAACAGGTTAATTTAGTAAGAACAATTAGGCAAATTTTATGACAATTAGGCAAAGAATATTGAAAATATATATTATTAAAAATTATAAAATATTTCCACCTGTGCGGTTGGAAAATAGAACAATGTAACCAATTAAAAATAAAAATTCAATGAAATTTTCTAATCTATAATTATTATATTTTCATCATTTTGTTTTCTTTCAACAGTTCAAGTAATTCAGCCGCACCTTTTTTTGTATCTTCCACAATTTCAGCAGGTGTCATTTTAATATGGCGAAGTGAATTATATTCTCTTATTTTTCTAATATCTTCCACATCAAACCGTTCACTTACTGTTGGTCTATTCATAATCATCATCCTCACTTTCTATCAAAGCCGATGGTGGATATATCAGTAAGTCCTTATATCCCTCTAAAGTTGTTATGACTTTAACTCCTCTGACTGTCTTTACATTTACAATATGCTTAAAATTCCATGATGTAATAATATCACATCCCGCAAGTATTGCCGCTGCAATATGCTGGCAATCGTCAAAACTTTTTTGTTTTAAGATTCCAAAGTCAATAAACTTCTCTGCCAATTCAACGGTCTTTTCATCCGTCTCAATTATATTATAATCTATCTGCATCAGATAATCCAATAATATTTTCAATTTTTCTGCATTGCATCCGCTGATTTCCCTTATTACAATATCTGAAATGTAAACCTCATATACCTTATTTTTAAATAAGTCCCATAAATCCAATGTATTCTGCATTTTCTCTGGTGCATCCACCTGACACAGATAGCTGACCACCGAAGTATCTAAATAAACTTTAAGTTTTCGCATAATGTCCTCTCCTTATTAAAATAAAGTATACTACAATCCCACTGTTCATACTACAATTCATGACAAATTCTCTTTTTGGTGTAAAATAATATTATAAACAAAAAACCTCCACAGAAAAGAGGATTGTCATAAATTCACAAAATTGTGCAGGTTGGATTATTATAATTACATCTTTAGAAATAAATATTGCGGTGAAGAAATTTTACTAGCATTAACCACCGTACAGTTTTTATATTCCTGAAATAAGTATAGCATATATTGTCAAGCGTTTTAGTTCATTAATTCAGAAAAAACAATCAGGCAAATTTTATGACAATTAGGCAAATAACATTGAAAATATGTATTATATTTATTATTATTTGTATAATAAAGCGGAGGAAGGGAGAGTGTTCTATGAAAAGACGAACTTTTTATAAAAGACGAACTTTAAGACATTTTTTAGGTATACTGCTGACAGTGGTTATGGTGCTGTCCACAGTGCCAACAGATGGTCTGTCACTTTCTGTTAATGCACAGGAAACAGATACAGGCAATAGGTGTGAGGGGGGGGGAGGTAATACTTTAGATAACGTTAGTTATATGAAGCTGGCGGCTAACGCAGATGTATCTGATGAATCTGGTACAAATGTCGCTACTGTCACTGTTAATGGGAGTGAAACTACTGAATACAGTGATTTACAGGAAGCTTGGAAGTATGCGGCGCAAAAGGGTACAGAAGCTTCCCCTGCCAAGCTGAAATTGCTAAAGAGTGTGGATATGGGTACTTCTAAGCTAGCCCTCGAAAATGCTAATAGCAGTATTATTCTGGAAATGAATGATGGTGTTACACTTACCAGCTCATGTGAATATGGCGTTATTCAAATAAAGAACGGCAAATTGACTATGGAAAGTGGTAAGATTGTTTGTGACTACATGAATGGTTGTGGTGTAGATATAACAAATGGAGAATTTATCCTAAAAGATGGCGAGATAAGTGGCAAAAATATGTATTATGGTGTATATGCCAATAATGGAATTGTTGAGATGGAGAATGGTAAGATTAATGCTAACAATATTGGTATACATATTTGTAATTTTGCCAAGTTTACCATGACGGAAGGCTCTATAACTAGCAATTATGGCGTGTATGTATATGGGGAAGCTAATATAAAAGGTGGTACAATTACTAGCACTGGATATGGTGTAACTGTAAATGGCGACAAGGGAGGCAAAGCTAATATTAATGGCTCTACTAAAATTGAAAGTTCTTCTCATGCTGTATCTATAAGTTCCCGTGCTAATGTCACTATTGGTGGAAATGCTCAACTCAACAGTAGTAAATCAATTGGTGTTAATGTATCTGGTGGCAGCACTGTTAGTATCAATGATAATGTCGAAATCACTGGAAATTATGGTGTGTCTTTGGCACTTAATAATAGTGATACTAATGTAAAGGTAAATGGTGGTACTATCAATGGAAGTTTATATGGTGTGAATGTAGAAACTGGTAAATTGGATATGAGTAATGGCAAGGTATCAGCTTCAGCTACATACGGTTCTGGTGTATATATTTCTAACTCTGGAAATGCTGATATAAGTGGAGGCAAAGTTAATGGCGGAAGTTTCGGACTTAGGTTCTCGGAAAACAGCACTGGAAATGTAACTATTTCTGGTGGTACTTTTACTAGTAATATAAATTCCGTGAATAACGGACGTGGAGCTGTAAGGAATTTGCTGGCAGAAGACCGTGCTTATTTTAAAGGTGAAAAAATATCTGGAGATACCAGAATCTGTGATGATAACATTCTTGCTAAAAATAATCTGGCTGCGTCTGATGGCTATGGTACTGTTACTGTAGCGCAAGTTCCATTGGAAATCACTAAGCAACCTGAAAGTCAGTCTTGGACTTATGGTGATAAAACAGACCATACTTTGACTGTACAAACCAAGCAGACTGATGATGGTTCTGGAGATATTACTTACAAATGGTATCAAGAAGCTGAAAGTGGCAGTGGAATAGAAATTGAAAATGCTATAAGTAACACGTATTCACTTACCAATTTTAATGCGGGAGATTATAAATATTACTGTGTCGTCACTTGTGGCAATTACGAAGTCACCAGCAAAACTATTGAGGTAAATATCTTACCGAAAAAAGTAACTGCCTATATTACTGGTGATTTCTCAAAAAATAAAACATATGATGGAACTACAAGTGTGACTGGTTCTGTAAATATTTCATTGGAAGGCGTTGTAAATAATGACAGCGTAACTGCCACGGCATCATATTCATATGACAGCCCTGATGCTGGAGAACGTACTATTACTGCCAGCGGCATTACTCTGAGTGGCGAAAGTGCCAACAACTATAATCTGTCTAGCGATTCCGCCACCGTTGCTGGCAACATCCTGCCGCTTAATATTTCTAATGCTAATGCTAATGTAAAATTTGACGACAACATAAATAGTCTGGTCTATGATGGAATAGAAAAAGAGATAAATGTATCAAGTATAACTGTCCAAGTAAATGGCGATGAAAGGCCATTGGAGAAAGATACAGACTATACTTTGTCGGGTAATACTGCTGTCGAGGCAGGCACTTATACTTGTACTATCGCTGGCAAAGGTAACTTTATTGGTGAAATCACTAAGGAATGGAATATCAGCAAATGTCCTATTACCATCGTGCCAGATAGCAATCAATTTAAAGAATATGGTGCTGGTGACCCAGAATTAACCTATACCATTACAAGTGGTTCTGTAGCGAAAAATGATGTACTTAGTAGTGTACTTATCCGTGATGAGGGTGAGAATGTTGGTACTTATGAAATTACAAAGAGCAGCAATGCTAACACAGGTAATCCGAATTATGATATTACAGTTACAAATGGTGTTAATTTTAAAATCATTCCATCTTCTTTAGAGGACAGCACTATAACCCTGTCTAATGCAGAGTACACTTATGATGGCACTGAGAAAAAGCCTAATGTTACTGTGAGTAAAAATGGTATGACTTTGGAAAAGGATATTGATTATATAGAAAATTATACAGACAATACAAATGCGGGCACTGCTACTGTGACCATTACTGCTAAAAATGGAAATTATGTTGGCACTATTAAAAAGGAATTTAGTATTATACAAGCTACACCTGAAATATACACAGCTCCGTCAGTGGCGGACAGAGTATATAATCCATTTATGAGTTTAAAAGACAGTGACCTGACAGGAGGAAAGGTTAGTGTTAATGGAGCATGGAGCTGGCAAAGTAAAGATATTGTTCCAACCGTAGATAACAATGGATATGTGGCAGTGTTTACACCAAATGACAGTAATAATTATAAAACTGTAACTCTGACCATTCCAGTAGCTGTGACAAAGGCAGTGCCTTATATTGCCTCTCCTCCAGCGGCAGCAGCTATTACCTATGGAGATGCTTTACATACATCCAAATTAACAGGTGGAACTGTACAATACGGCAATGGGGCAGGGCAGGCAGGAAGTGAGATTGGCAGCACTGAAAAGATTGCAGGGGTATTTACATGGAAAGATGCTTCTATAGTGCCTACTTTAGCTAACAGTGACGTGACAGAGTATACTGTTGTATTTACACCAGATGACAGTACCAATTACAGTGTGGCAGAAACAAAGATTACTATTACTGTAAATGAAGCAAGAAAGCCACAGAATACACCATCTGGAAATATTATTGTTACAGAACCTGTAATTGGAGAAGATGCTCCACATATTTCTATTGTTGGTTCAGAAGATGAAATTAAAGAGGCAGTTCCATTAACTGAAGAAGAAAAGGCAGCAGTTGCAGCTGGCAGTGAGATAAAAATATATCTAAAAATTGAAAAAAAGACAGTTACACAAGAAGAAAAGCAGATTATTGACGCAGCCAAAGAAGATTATATAATAGGAGAATACATAGATGTTTCCATGTTTAAACAGATAGATGGAAAAGAAGAAAGTCCAGTCAGACAGTTAAACAAAAAGATAAAGATAAGCTTGATTGTTCCTGAAAACCTTAGAAATAAAAACAATAACCTGACAAGAATTTATGCAATTATTCACCATCATTCTGGTGAAGATAAAGCGGAAATACTACAGGGAGTTTATGATGAACGAACTTTTAGCTTTACATTTACAACTGACCGTTTTTCAACTTATACCATAGTATATAAAGATACAGAAAAACAGACAGGTAATGTTTCATATCCTATTATAAATGGTGGTGGATATGCAACAGACTTTACACAGACATCATCTCCATATCCTTCAGTAAAGCCATCGGCAATGCCAACTGCAAAACCATCACAGATACCACAAACTAGCACAGCACCAGATACAAGTGTTGTACCAGATGTAAGTGCTGTACCAACACAAGAACCAGTTCAAGACAATGTAACACCAGCTCCATCAAAAACACCATCAGACAAAACAGCAAAGGAAGACAAATTAGCATTAAATGCAGGATTTAAAGTATCTCAGACTGGAAATAAAATTAAAATATTGTGGGGAGAAGTATCTGAAGCAGATGGTTATGACGTTTATGCACAGTACTGTGGTAAGAAATTTAATTCCAGACCATCTAATTCTGTAAAGAGTGGTAAGGTAACAAAGATTAGTGTACAAAAGATAAATGGAAAGAAACTAAACCTGAAGAAAAGCTATAAACTTTATGTTGCTGCATATAAGCTTGTAAATGGGAAAAAGATAATAATGTGTAAGAGCATTATTGCACATAATGCAGGAATTAAAAATAAAAAATACACCAATGTAAAAGATATAAAAGTAAAAAAGACTTCTTATACTCTGAAAGAAGGAGAAACAGCAAAGATTAATGCCATTACAGTATTGGTGGACAAAAAGAAAAAAATGCTTTCTGACAACCATGCAAAAGAGTTCCGTTATGCAACAAGTGACAAGGAGGTCGCTGTTGTTTCTTCGTCAGGTAAGATTAAGGCGACAAAAAAAGGCTCATGTATAATCTATGTATATGGGAAGAATGGAAATACAAAAAAGATTAAAGTAAAAGTAAAATAATATAAAAAGCAGTTAAATTAAGAAAAATTTGTACAGCCCTTGCATCATCAATGCAGGGGCTGCTTATAATCCGAGTATGACAGTATCGGCAAGGAACAGACCAAGACCGCCACAGAGTTAGCATATGCCGAGGTAATCAGTTATAACAGGAAGAACCTTGAGAGGGAGCTTCAGAACGAGAGCCGACAGCATAACAGGCAACAGAGCAGAACGAAACGGAGGGAGGAAGAAATTTAATGTGAATTTTATTGTAAAGACAGGAGGTTTTTTGTATAATTAAAGTGTGACAGGAGAAGGATATATCGTATCTTGTGTCACAGATTTTTAGAAAAAATATCGCAGAATCC
>DESG01000153.1 GCA_002361175.1 Lachnoclostridium sp. UBA3320
GTGTAAAATTGTTATATATTACCAATAAAATCTTAAAATTTTCAATGTAAAGCAAAAAATATTCTATGTTTTATTTCAAATTAATACAGTATAATGCCAATATCAATAAAGAAACATATACAAATCATGTTTACTGAAAGGGGAGAAAGAATATGAGAAAAAAAATTATTTCAATGACAATGGCACTTGTACTTGGTCTCTCACTTACTGCATGTGGTGACAGTGGAAGCAGTTCTGGAGGCAACTCTGCAAGTTCGGGCTCAAGTGGCGGTGGCGATGTTTCATCATCAGACAATAGTGGAGCATCATCAGAGCAGGAACCAGCATCAGGCAATGTAGAAAATAAGGATAAACCACTGGTATGGTTTAACCGTCAGCCATCTAACAGCTCTACAGGAGAACTTGACCAAGCTGCTCTAAATTTTAACGACAATACTTATTATGTAGGTTTTGATGCAAATCAAGGTGCTGAACTTCAAGGCACGATGATTAAAGATTATATCGAAGCCAATATTGATAAAATCGACCGCAATGGTGATGGAATAATTGGTTATGTGCTTGCTATAGGTGATATCGGACATAATGATTCTATCGCACGTACAAGGGGTGTTCGTAAGGCACTTGGAACAGGCGTAGAAAAAAATGGTGATATTAACAGTGACCCAGTAGGAACAAATGCAGATGGTTCATCATCTGTTGTACAGGATGGCAAATTAAAGATTGGCGGAAAAGAATATACAGTACGTGAACTTGCTTCACAGGAGATGAAAAATTCTGCTGGTGCAACATGGGATGCAGCTACTGCTGGTAATGCGATTGGCACATGGTCTTCTTCCTTTGGCAAAGATATAGATATTGTAGCATCTAATAATGATGGAATGGGCATGTCAATGTTTAATGCATGGTCTAAAGACCAGAAAGTTCCTACATTTGGATATGATGCCAATAGTGATGCTGTCGCTGCTATTGCAGATGGCTACGGTGGAACAATCAGCCAACATGCAGATGTACAGGCATATCTTACACTTCGTGTTCTTCGTAATGCACTTGATGGCATAGATATTGATACAGGCATTGGCACGGCAGATGAAGCAGGCAATGTTTTATCAGATGATGTGTATGTTTATAGAGAAGAGGAACGTTCATATTATGCGTTGAATGTTGCTGTTACTGCTGATAATTATAAAGACTTTACAGACTCTACGAAAGTGTATGAGCCAGTATCAAATCAGCTTGACGAGGGCTCACATGCTTCAAAGAAAGTATGGCTTAATATTTACAACGCTTCTGATAACTTCTTAAGTTCAACATATCAGCCGTTGCTTCAGAATTATGATGACTTACTTAATCTTGATGTTGACTATATAGGCGGTGACGGACAGACAGAATCTAATATAACAAACAGACTTGGCAATCCAGGACAGTATGACGCATTTGCTATTAATATGGTTAAGACAGACAATGCTGCTTCTTATATGGCTTTGTTAAATCAATAATATTTTGAATAATTGGGACTAAAAAGTATTAGGGAGAAGAAATTCTCCCTAATCATTTTAAATACAGGGGTGAAAGCTATGGCAGATGAGAAAAATAATATCATCTTATCGATACGAGGCATGAGCAAATCCTTTGGCCGTAACAGAGTCTTAGACCATATTAATTTGGATGTTAAGGCTGGCACGGTTATGGGGCTTATGGGTGAAAATGGTGCTGGAAAATCAACGATGATGAAGTGCCTTTTTGGCACATATCAAAAAGATGAAGGCAAAATTATGCTGGATGGCAAGGATGTAAATTTTTCTGGGCCTAAAGATGCCCTTGAAAATGGTATTGCAATGGTTCATCAAGAACTAAACCAGTGCTTAGAAAGAAATGTAATTGACAATTTATTTTTAGGACGTTATCCTGTCAATGCCTTGGGGGTAATAGACGAAGGCAGAATGAAAAAAGAAGCTTCTGAACTTTTTAGAAAACTTGGAATGACTGTAAATCTTACACAGCCAATGCGAAATATGTCTGTATCACAGAGACAGATGTGTGAAATAGCTAAGGCGATTTCTTATCATTCTAAAGTTATTGTACTTGATGAACCCACTTCCTCACTGACAGTACAAGAAGTGGATAAATTGTTTGCTATGATGAGAATGTTAAAAGAACAGGGAATTGCATTAATTTATATTTCTCACAAGATGGATGAAATTTTTGAGATTTGTGATGAGATATCAGTTCTTCGTGATGGCAATTTGGTAATGACAAAAAGCAGTAAAGATACTAATATGAATGAACTGATTGCAGCTATGGTTGGGCGCTCTCTTGAAAATCGCTTTCCTCCAGTTGACAATAAACCAAAAGATGTTGTTTTATCTGTACAGCATTTGTCTACAAAATTTGAACCTTATTTACAAGATATTACATTTGATGTAAAAGAAGGGGAAATTTTTGGATTGTATGGGCTGGTTGGTGCAGGACGTACAGAGCTTCTTGAAACAATATTTGGTGTTAGGACGAGGGCAGCAGGACGTGTTTATTTTAATAACCGCCTTATGAATTTTAGCAATGCAAAAGAGGCTATGGACCATGGTTTTGCTATGATTACAGAAGAAAGGAAAGCAAATGGACTTTTTTTGAAAGGAGACCTTACTTTTAATACTACGATTGCAAATCTGAATCAATATAAGTCTGGGATAGCACTTTCTGATTCAAAAATGGTTAAGGCTACAGCAAAAGAAATTAAGGTTATGCATACAAAGTGCATGGGACCAGAAGATATGATTTCAAGCTTGTCTGGTGGCAATCAACAGAAAGTTATTATGGGAAAGTGGTTGGAGAGAAGCCCACAGGTATTTATGATGGATGAACCTACCAGAGGAATTGATGTCGGTGCTAAATATGAAATTTATGAACTTATTATAAATATGGCTAAACAAGGCAAGACGATTATTATTGTTTCTTCTGAGATGCCTGAGATTTTGGGAATTACAAACCGCATTGGCGTAATGTCAAATGGACACCTTTCTGGAATTGTCAATACAAAAGAGACAAATCAGGAAGAGTTATTAAGACTTAGTGCAAAATACCTATAAGTGGGGAGATGAACAGATATGGCAAATGAAAATAAAAATATTATTACGGCTGAACAGGAAATAAAACTTCGCAAGCCATTTGAAGATTATGTTGGCAAGATTCAAAAAAAGATAGATGGTCTTAGAGTGGAAGGGACAGATAAAGTTATTTCCCTACAAAATGATATTGATGCAATAAAAAGAGACCGTGTGCTTACAAAAGGAGAAAAGGAAACTGCAATATCAGAAAAAAGAGTACAGCTTGAAAAAGCAAAGGGAATTGAAGAAAAAAACAAAGGTGAAATTGAAAAACTGATTTCTGATGCAGAAAGTTACTTAAATCAACATTTTGATAAAGAGTATTACCAGCCAATTAAAGCGAGCTGTAAGCGAGAAAAAGAGGCAGCAAAAGAAAGGTATAACAAAAAAATTGCTCAGTTAAAACAAGAACATACTACAACATCTGCAAGTCTTTCAGATAGTCAGGAAATAAAGGATGAAAAGTATGTTTATAAAAACAAGCTTTTTGATGCCAAAATGAAACGTGATAAGGACTTTCAAGATATTAAAGACAGAAAACATGCAGCTTACACTTATAAATATCATATGATTGATTTGCTTCGCATGTCCAAGTTTACTTTTATGGAGTCACAGGCACAGAAATGGGAAAATTATAAGTATTCATTTAACCGCAAAACATTTTTATTACAAAATGGCTTATATATAGCTATTATCCTAATTTTTGTTATGTTGTGTATTATTACACCAATAGTAAAAAAACAGCCGCTTCTTACTTATAGCAATGTGTTAAATGTATTTCAGCAAGCTTCCCCTAGAATGTTTCTAGCGCTGGGCGTAGCAGGGTTGATTCTGCTTACTGGTACAGACCTTTCCATTGGCCGTATGGTTGGTATGGGTATTACTACAGCAACGATTATTATGCATCAAGGCCCTAACACAGGTTCAGTATTTGGACATATTTTTGATTTTACGAGTATGCCAGTTGCTGCCAGAGTAATACTTGCGCTGTTTATGTGTGTTATTATGTGTACATTTTTTACAACGATTGCAGGATTTTTTACTGCAAAGTTTAAGATGCATCCATTTATTTCAACAATGGCAAATATGCTTGTAATCTTTGGTCTTATGACTTATGCAACTAAGGGTGTTTCATTTGGTGCAATAGAATCGACTATTCCTAATATGATAATCCCTAAGATAAACGGTTTTCCTACAATTATTCTCTGGGCAGTGGTAGCAATTATAATTGTATGGTTTATATGGAATAAAACAACATTTGGTAAAAACCTTTACGCTGTAGGAGGCAATCCAGAGGCAGCAGCCGTTTCTGGTATATCAGTATTTCGTGTAACAGTAGGCGCATTTATTATGGCTGGTATTTTATACGGATTTGGTTCATGGCTTGAATGTGCAAGGATGTTTGGTTCAGGTTCAGCAGCTTATGGACAGGGCTGGGAGATGGACGCTATTGCAGCCTGTGTAGTAGGTGGTGTATCTTTCACTGGCGGTATCGGCAAAATTTCAGGTGTAGTAGTTGGTGTATTTATCTTTACAGCACTTACATATTCGCTGACTATCTTGGGAATTGATGCAAACTTACAGTTCGTATTTTCTGGTATAATAATTCTTGTGGCAGTAACACTTGACTGTCTGAAGTATGTACAAAAAAAATAAAGAAAAAATAATTTTAGGAACTGTCATAAAACAGACAGTTCCTTTTTTATGCATAGAGATTTACATTTATCTAAGCGTTTGCTATAATAATGCTAATTAAGGATTTAGGTGCAGGAGAATGAGTATGGATAAATATAAAGTGCTTTTAGTGGATGATGAAGAGGAAGTAATACATGTAATTATGAAAAAAATCAACTGGGAGGGGCTTGGTTTTTCAGTAGTTGGCTATGCCAATAATGGAGTAAAGGCTTTTGAAATGGTGGAAGAATTACAGCCAGATGTAGTTATGACAGATATCAAAATGCCATTTATGGACGGAATTGAACTGTCACACCGCATTAAATCAGAGTATCCTACAACTAAGCTTTTGTTTTTTACTGGTTTTGATGAGTTTGAATATGCAAAAGAGGCTGTTCGACTTGAAGTTGAGGAGTACATCTTAAAACCTGTAAATTCTGTAGAATTAACTAATGTATTCACAAAGCTTAAAATAAAGCTTGACCAGGAAATCAGCGAAAAACGAAATGTGGAAATATTACAAAAATACTATATAGAGTCTCTTCCGCTTTTACAGACAAACTTTTATTCTTCACTAATAGAAGGTAAAATTCGTGAAGAGGAGATACCTGAATATCTTTCAAATTATCAAATTTCTTTTCAAGAACCATTTTTTTGTTGTATTGTTATTCACACATCATCAAGTCAAGTGCCAGATAATATAAATCCGCTGCTTCTATCTACATCTGTTAATAGACAGGTAAATGAACGTCTGACAGAAAAATGGAAAGCAAAATGTTTTATATATCTTGGAAACACTGTTCTTATTACACAGCTTAAAGCAGAAAGTGAAGTTTCAGAATTGACAGATGAATGTGATAGGTTTTGTAAATATGCCAAAAATATTATCGGAGCTATTGTAACCATTGGTATTGGACAGGTTTGCGACAATATCCTTGCACTATCACAGTCTTACAGCAGTGCAAGGGAAGCTGTTTCATATCGGGTAATCTATGGCACGTCCAGAGCAATTAATATGAAAGAGATAGTTTCTAATAAAGTAGAAAATTATGCTAGGACAAATGAAAGAGAACTGTCCGACCTTTTTAAAATGATACATATTGGCTCTGAAAGTGATGTTTCAGTAGCAGCAAACAGGTATTTGACACATACATTTTTTCCAAATAAATCATTACAGCAGTATCATATTGATATGATGGAGCTGATTAGCACAATGTATCGCTTTGCTATGAATAATGATATTGTAACAGATGATTTTTCGGGAGATATCAGAAAACTTTACAGCAATCTTTTGGATTTAGAGTCAAGTGCACTGCAAAAATGGCTTATTGACTGTAGTCTTTCTTTTCGTACTAAATTAATCAACGCCCGAAGCAGTTCAACAAAATCCTTTGTGTCTAGGGCTAAGGAATATGTTCACCAGAACTATGCAGATGAAGAACTTTCATTAGACCGTATTTGTGAAGTTCTCGGAGTATCAAATTCTTATTTTTCCAGTATTTTTAAGAAAGAAACAGGAAACTCTTTTATTAGCTATTTGACAGATTACCGCATGGAACAAGCATCATGCCAGCTTGTTGAAACGAATGAAAAAAGCTATATTATAGCAAAAAATGTAGGATATACTGACCCAAATTATTTTAGTTATGTATTTAAAAGGCGGTTTGGTGTATCACCTTCAAAATACAGAAGGGAGCATATAGAAAGTGAAATTTAAATATACAGGATATAAAAAGTGGTTAAAGCCAAGGGGCATTCAGTCAACGATTATGCTTGCATTTTCTGTAGTTTCTGTTTCAATTATGCTGGTTCTTGGAATTGTGATTTATATTAAATTTTCTTCTTTATCTCGTCAGGAAATTGTACAAAATACGCAAAATCTTATGGAGCAAACTGGAGAGCACTTAGAAGACTACCTATTAAGTATGCGCCAAGTATCAGATGCGGTTTACTACAATGTAATTAAAGAAAACGATTTTTTCAGTCAGGATAACACAATCAGACAGGGAATAAAACTTATATATGAAGCCAATAGAAGTAATTTGCACAGTATTGCTGTATATAACAATTATGGAAGCCTTATGGCAGCAGAGCCAGTTGCATCACAAAAGGAAGACCCTGATATTACTAAGCAGAATTGGTTTAAACAGGCTGTAGGCGAAATGGAAAATATGCATTTCTCCACTCCACATATCCAGAATTTATTTAGTGATGCTGCAAAACGATATTATTGGGTTATTTCTTTAAGCCGTGTTGTAGAACTTACAGATAAAGGAGTGCCTACATCTGGAGTACTGTTAGTTGACATGGACTATTCGGGCATTGCACGTATGATGAAGAAAATTAATAATCAAAATAATGGACAATATTATTATTTATGTGACAGCAACGGACAGATTATTTACCATATGAAGCAGGTGCAGATACACAATGGAATTGCCAGTGAAAATAATGCAGGGGTAGCAGAATACAGAGATGGTGTATATGATGAGTATTTTGAAGGAGAGTACCGAAAGCTAGTTATTAAAACTATAAGTTATACTGGATGGAAACTTGTAGGGATTATTCCATATTCTGCATTTACACATGGCATGTTCAATATTAGGTACTTTATTATTATACTTATACTTCTTATGGCAATGATGCTGGCAGTAATACAGCGTTTTATTTCAGATAAGATTTCAAGTCCTATTTTAAAGCTTAATGCTTCAGTTATGGAATATGAAGCAGGAGAAAAACCAGAAATATATATTGGTGGCTCTCAGGAAATAAGGCATCTTGGCTATTCTATACAGCGTTCTTATGAGAGAATTGATACACTGATGCAAAATATTGTTATGGAGCAAAATGAAAGAAGAAAAAGTGAACTTGATGCGCTTCAAAGCCAAATTAATCCACATTTCTTATATAATGCACTTGATTCTATTACATGGATGATTGAAGGCGAGCGCAATGATGACGCTGTTTTTATGATTTCAGAACTGGCTAAACTTTTTAGAATAAGCCTTTCTAAAGGACGTACAGTCATTAGTTTGCGAGATGAATTACAACATGCAAAGAGTTATATGAATATACAAAAAATCAGGTATAAAAACTGTTTTTCTGTAAATTTTGACATTGATTCATCTATTTATTCTTACTGTAGTGTAAAATTAGTTTTACAGCCAATACTGGAAAATGCCATTAATTACGGCATAAACGGTATGGATGACTGTGGAGAAATTGCAGTATCTGGGCATAAAAAAGATGATAATATTATTCTTTCAGTGACAGATAATGGTATCGGGATACCAGAGGATGAGGCAGAGCTTATATTGACAGACAGTGACAGAGTTCACAAACATGGCTCTGGTGTCGGACTTGTAAATGTGAATAACCGTATACAGATTCTCTTTGGAAAAGAATATGGACTTTCTATTGAAAGTGAATTGGATGAAGGGACAACTGTTTCCATCTGTATTCCGGCAGTACCTTATACAGAGGAAAACAGAAAAAATCTTGAAAAAGGTAATGTGCACAGCAAGGAAATACAGGGTTAGAAAAGATGACAAATAGTAAAAAAAGATTTATATGTCTAGAAGCAGCAATGGCGGCAATGGTTATTGTGTTGGTCTTTATTATGGTTAAGGAACATATAGGAAAACCATCACGCAAGATTTCTGTAATATTGAAGGATTCTAATTCCAGCCAGTGGTCTGCGTTCCGATATGGACTGAAAATGGCTGCAGAAGACCAAGGTGTTGAAGTGTTTATTGCCAGTATAGGAGATGGACTTACTGTCCATGAACAAATTAATGCTGTTAAATATGAAATTGACAATGGAGCTGATGCGGTAATTGTAAATCCTGTTCCAGGCACTAATATTGAGGCGAAGTTAAAAAAAATTGAGAAAAAAGTTCCAGTCATACTTGTTGAGTGTACTGCATCAAAAAACAAGTATGAATCCATGCTTCCAACAGTAGAGCCAGATAACTATGCTATGGGCAAAGCTTTGGCAGAGGAATTATTAACAGACTATAATAAAAATCTAAAAGGAAAAACATTGGGAATTGTTACAGATGGTACGGATTCGGAATGCGTGATTAACAGAAGAAAAGGATTCCAAGATGTTATGGAAAATACAAGTGTTAAAATCCGTTGGTCTATTTCTTCCTCTTTTGGAAAGTTTGAAGAAAATTCCTTAGAAAACCAGCCAAAGGTGGATTTGATAATTGCTTTGGACAACACCAGTCTTATAGCCGCTGGGGAATACTCAGCATTAAATGATTTGCACGGTGCGTTAGTATATGGAATTGGAAATTCTACAGAGGCAGTTTATTATCTTGACACAAGTAATGTAGAGTGTCTGGTAATTCCTGATGAATTTAATGTGGGGTACCAGAGCTTGACAGAAGTGGCAAAGAGCTTAGAACATTATTTTTATAAATTAGAAGACAGAACACTATCTTATACAGTGCTTCGCAAAGAGGAACTGTTTTTAGAGAAGAATCAAGAAATAATTTTTACAATGAGCCAATATTAAATGTAGTATAGAGGGAGTTATTATGAGGGTGAAAAGAATAAAGGCAGCAGGAATAATTTTTTGTATAAGTATATTGTTCTTATGTGATTGCGGAATACAAAGTCCGTCTTCAGTAGATAAAATTCATATTGGAGTGGCATATTATAACCAGAGTGATACATTTCTTAATGAATTGGTTGACTGTTTTAAAGAACAAATTAATGAGCTTAAAGATGATGGTTCCAGTGTCACAATGACACTTCGGGCTGCATCAGGTTCACAGCGAACACAGGATGACCAAGTAAAAGAGCTAATTGATGCAGGATGTAATGTACTTTGTGTCAATCTGGTAGACCGTACAGACCCATCAGAAATCATTGACCTTGCCAGAGAAAATAATGTTCCAGTTATCTTCTTTAATAGAGAGCCAGTTACAGAAGATATGATGCAGTGGGAAAATCTATACTATGTTGGTGCAGATGCAAAACAGTCAGGTGTGATGCAAGGAGAACTGGCAACTGAGGCTATACATGCAAATCACTGGATTGACCGCAACAAAGATGGAAAAATTCAGTATGTAGTTTTAGAGGGAGAGCCTGGCCATCAGGACACAATTATACGAACGGAAAATGCAGTAGATACCCTTAAAAATAATGGCATTGAACTGGAAAAACTAAGTTGCGGAATTGCAAATTGGAACCGTGCACAGGCACAAAATCGGATGGTACAGATAATAAATCAATATCAAAATAAAATTGAGCTTGTCCTTGCAAACAATGACGATATGGCTCTTGGTGCATTAGATGCCTACAAAAAATTAAATTTTACAGAAACAGACTTTCCTGTGTTTTTTGGAATTGATGGAACAAATGCAGGATTAGAAGCAGTGTTAGATAAAAAGCTGTCTGGAACAGTGTATAATGATAAAGAAGGGCAGGCAGCAGCTATGGCAAAGTTAGCAGTTGAAGTTGTTTCCAAAGATGGAACAAAAACAGATGCATTAGATAATGATAAATATATTTATTTGCCTTATTCTAAAGTTACAACTGATAATGTTAATAATTTTCTTAATGAGCCAGATGCTTCATCTGACTAACTTTTACTGAAAAGAGCTGAGAACTAAATTAATGGGTATCTGGACTGTTACCGAATAGTAACTGTATTATTTTATTTTTGCTTATTTTAACATTGTTTTATTTTACAATATATGGTATAATCTAATATTAGATTATAC
>DESG01000108.1 GCA_002361175.1 Lachnoclostridium sp. UBA3320
TTTTTCTTAAGTTCGCGCCTATGATATCCATCCCCCTCCTCCTCTTTATTTTACATAATTCTATCATTTTTCATTATCATAAAATTTAGCAAAAATGCAGTCATGCTTACTCTTGCATGTATGCGATATCGCATAATTTATGATAAAAAGCGAATAAAAAAATGTGGAAAAGCTGTTGATTGTGATTTTTGCAGAAGTTTATGGGAGTTATTTGTGGTATTATATATAGGAAGAAACAAAACAGAAGAAAAAGAGAAAAGTGAGAGGAGGATATGGTTATGGATTCGTTTACTAAAAAGATTTTAGTGGCAGTAGGAATATATGTTGCTTTTGCAGTTATATTAATAATTTTGTTTCAAACGAAATTTATGTTAAGTTTAGTTCCATCAGGCAGCATGGAAGGAACGATAATGTCAAATAGTGTTGTTTTTTCAACGAGGTATGATGTTGAAAAGGAAGATTTAGAGAGGTATGATATTTTAACATTTGTAGCACCTGATGATCCTGATATAACATATATAAAACGATTGATTGGTCTACCTGGGGAGACTATCGAGGTGAAAGATGGTAAAGTGTATGCTGATGGAGTGGAACTGGATGATTCGTTTATAAAGGATTCCCAGAATCAGGTAGGGGATGGGGTGTACGAAGTCCCAGAAGGATGTTACTTTTTTATGGGTGACAACAGAAACAATTCTAAAGACAGCAGATTTTGGGAAAATCCATATGTTCCGATTGATGACATCCAAGCTAAGGCAAAATGTATTTTGTTTCCATTATCTGATATAGGTTCACTGTGTTATAACTAAAATTTTCAAGAAACAGGAGTGGGGTTATGCTATATGACATACCATCCCTCCTCTTCTTTTTTGTTCATTTTTCTTTGATTTTTCTTTTGTTTTTTGGAAAATATTATTTTTTGTAAACTGACATGAATGTAAACCAGTAGACATGCAGATTTGTAAACATTCAGACTAATAGAATTGTAATCCTGTTTACTGGTAGTTTTGCAGACAGGTGATTTTGAATACATGTCTACATATAGTCTTGTATATATGTTCATAATTGTTGTAAAAATGTAAGAATAGTGTCCTGCTGCCTCTCAATTCTTCTTTCTATTCTTTCATTAGTTCTTCACAGAACAAAACCAACAAAATTTCATCTAATTCAAATAATCTGGCTGCCTGATATAGCAGTTCTGTCTTATCCTCTTCCTTTTTTTCAGGAGATATTTCAACTATTTTTGTTAGACACTTCTTCAACTCCTCCTCCAGTTTTTCTGTCTTCATTGTTCCAAATTTATATTGGTATTCCTTTTCAAACTTCTTATTTTCCCTAATATAATCACTATATGCAGGATCAAATTCTGATATATAAAATTCACAGAAATCTGCATATGCATCGAACCTTGTATCCAAGTTGCCATGGAATATGTTTGGAATCAATTTTAGCATGACATCGGCGAAGTACTGCATTTTTGGACCAGAACTAACAGGTCCTGCTGCCAGAACATCACTGTATTTATTTCGGAAATTTTCCTCTAACTCATTTTTCATATTTTTCCAAAATTCTATCTGCTGTTCAGGTTCTATGTCTGCATCATCTACATCAATACTGCTGCCATCTTTTCGTGGATTTAGCATTTCTTGACATCCTGTGTCTGCTTTTTCTGTTACTATTTGTGCTTTTTTCTTGCTTTGATTAACTTTCTCCTTCCTTTTCTTTCTTTTTTCAAATGGAATTAAATTTCCCATATATCCTCCTCCTTTTACAATAATTTTTCTGCTGATTTTTTTATTTATTATAACAGAACTATTGCTAGATTGGATTTTAGGGAAATAGGTAGGAAGGGGGTTCTTTCTTTGGATTTTGGATCTGTGAATACACTTATGTTGTGAATTTTAAAACCATTTACTGGATGTATATTTTTGGTATAGATTTGATTTTTTTAATATTGAGAATATAGTATTTGTTGGAAGTCATAAATACTTTTTTGATTGTTTTGGAGTTGATAGGAGATGTAAATTATAGAGAAGAAGATTGTATAATGTAAGCTATTCATCCTATGGAAAAGCCTGCAGTATTCTGTGTCAGAGCCAGCAATCTCAAATAAACATTTCTGTACAATATAGGATTTCTGGTTTCTAAGGGCTGCCCCATACATTGAGCTTCCAAATGAACCCTTAAATGCAAGTTTATTCATTACAACTTCTGAAAATTCGTACAGTTTTTCGACTGCATTATCAAAATTATCATCACTTAATTTGTGTAACATGGTTGTTGCATGTGCAGCATTTTGTCTCCCAGTCCTGAATACATCCATAACATATTCCTGTTTTTCAAGAAGTATATCATTCCTGCTTTCCATCAAATCGGAATGTCTTAATGCCATTGTTAATGATCCTTTTACTAATTTTCCATTTGATACAAGAAGTTCCTTTGTATCTTCACCATTTATAAATCTAAATACATGGACTTTTTGCTTGCCTTCTCCAAAAAAGATATTGTTAAGTTCAGCATACATTTCCTCTTCTAAAATTTCATCCAGTGAATAGCCAGAAGATAATATACTGTCAAGTTTTATGTAAATATCTTTCCCATTATCATTACTTGGTTTTACATTTCCAAGTATTTTATCCATTGCTTTTTTATACTCATCTGTAAAATCTGCAATATATCCAGAAATCGTCCTTTCTGACTTAGTAAGCATATACTTGTTTTCATCAAAAGCAATTTTACCATCTAAAACAGCAGTTTCTACTTCTGTTTTTGTTTTTCCATTCAGTTTATCCTGAATGAACCTTATGTTTTGCAACATACTTATATCCTCCTTTGATACAGGAATATTCATCCTGTTGTTAATATTATGTTAATGTATCGTTCTATTTCTACTCATACACCTTTGCAAGGTCTGACTATAATCATACTAATATTATACATTTTAACATACTAAAATGTCAATGATTTTATGATATGATATATAAGTTTTATATTGGTAAATTTGATTATCGCACTCCCCAATTTATAGAAGTTGGGGTATTCTGCCTAAATCTTGATAAAACAATACTATCATATTGAAATCAGCCATAATAGAATAAATGTCTGATAGCAAAAAAAAAGAATTTAGGTTAAGGATTTTCTCAATTTTTAGATATAAAGTACATTAAGGTACAATATAGGAAAAGGGAAAGAGAGACAGTATATGAATAAGGAAAAAATTATTAATACTTTAGAATCTGACAATGAACTTTCAAGAGCAGGTATTCATTATCCTTTAACACAGAAAAATGTGGGAGATAATATAATCTTGTATTTGGAAAGTACATACCTGTATTTGGTTGAAACTGATGGGCATATCACAGAAGAATCATATAAAGATTATCTACAAAAAATCATAATATTATATTATTATGGAGATGTAAAAGACTTTCATAAGGCTAATTGCTATCAATTAATAAAGGATAAACAGGAAGGAATACCATGGCATTTGTGTTCATTAATGAAATTTGATACAATGGAAGAGGAGAATTTAACTATGATGGTTATTCAAAGGATAGTGTATTCTAATGTACTTAATGATGTAATTGCTTGTATCAAAAATAATTAAAAAGGATGTGGTTTCATGTTTAAAAAAGTTACAAGTTCACATAATTGTAGTTATAGGCAAAGTGTTTCATACAAAGAGGATATGCCATATCATGCCCGATTAAAAAAAGTTAAAGCAGATTGTGGAGATATAGAAATTATTGATTTAAAAAATGGATTTTCAAAAGTGATTCCTAAAACTATAAAGTTTATCGTGTAAATATCCTTGACATGAATTACCTAGCAGCTTCAGATGCTGGGTAATTCACATTCATGATAATTGATATTATGAAAAACCAGAACCTCTCTCCTCCTCTTCTTTTTTTTCCACTTTTAATCATCTTTTTATTGGTATCTGCATCTGTGATGCCATTACAAATCCATGTATTCTGTTCTAATATTTTTCTGTTAGATTTTTTGCTCTTATTCCCTGTTTATGGGTATTGTTATTAAGTATCTGCTGAGAAATCTTTGCAACCTAAACCCTGATTAGGGAAAGGCTGACAGCAAGAGAAAGAAAATAAAAAGAAAGCCACTGAAAAAGGAAGAGGAAATGTCTGATAGCCTTAAAACATATGTCTATAGTTCTGTAATACCCAAAATCCTTAATCACATTCATACATGTAGATATCCAGCATTATGAATGTGTTTGCTCTTATATATAAGACTATCCTTTGGTTGTGGAAATTTGTTACCATAAGAAAAAAATTCTGATAAAAACGAAAGAGAAAGAGGATGTCTTGGCAGTGTTGCTTCCACACAATATAAGAGCCATTGAGTGGATAGTATTCCTATATGTACCATCAGAATGCCTTTGGCAGCCCCATACAGGAATTTTTGATATCTATGTTTATCTATGTCTTAAATAGAAAACCCCTTATATAAGCCTTCTGGTATGTATAAACAGCATACTGGAAGATGATATGTCCATTAGGCGTGAAGTATATGGCTGCTGTAAGCTGGTTTGCAACAGATTCAAAAATAATCTGATGCGATAACCAGTTTCTGTCTTATTAGCCTTCTGAAAGCTTTAAATAAGCATCTTATATTCCATATCATAAAATTATGTATTATATACCCATCCTTATTCTGCCATCCATTCTTATATCCATATAATCTTTTCTATCTTCCTGCAATGTATAACCATGTATCTATCCTGCATAAGCATTAATTCCTGCAGTTGCCATATAAGCCATAAGCCTTGCATGTAAGACAAAGTAATATAATCTATACCCATGTATCTGCAAGAAATATAACTGACCCTGCTGCCTTTTCCAAGTCAGGATACCATGCACCAGAAATAAATAAGAATGGATATACCAAGCCAAATAAGATGTCTGCAGAAAGACCTGTGGGCAGGCTAAAAACCATTTATTCTAATTTAAAAAGCCTGCCCACAGGAATACCTATCAATATATACAGACAAAAATGAAAGATTTGGCATATTCTAGTGCTGTAGAACAATGTTCTTTCATGCAACTTTTCACTTGGAATAATCTGTAAAAGCTATATATTATATGGATTTTAACAATTATATAGAAACCACAAAATTATTCTACAGAGATAGACAAATCCAAAACCTAACTCCTCCTCTTTTTTATCCCCCAAAATTGTCAAATCAATTCATAATATTCCTCCTCTTTCCCTTTTTTTCTTCCAATCTTTTTCTTAAATTCATCTAGCATTTTTTTAGTTAAATGATTTGCATGTTTTGGTGTCCACCCTTCCAATCCTCCTCTTCCATTCTTCTTTTTCAATACACTCTTCAGTGACTACATTGATATGTATTATCTCTATATCGTTCCTGACATTTTTCTATTCGCTTTTTTGTTTTGTATGTCCTATTACAAATTTTTTCCATACTTTACATAAAATTTCAAATATTGCATTCTCCTATTTTTTAGTTGTGTTACGAAAAACAGGAGGGCAATACAGGGACAAACAATATGCATGAGAAATGGAATTTTCTCATGTGTGTTTCTCTCTCCTGTGATTAATGGCACAAATAATCACCAGGAGGATAAGGAAATGAAAAGAGACACAAACAATATTACTGGGAAAATTTCACCAGTATCACAGCATTTGCCAATTGATGAACTGGGTGTGGGGAATGATAGCAAATGGCCAATGCACTTTCCACACAGCAGGATTGGACATTATTTTAGTCATGAAGGGAAAATATGTAATGGATTTGATGGTGTTGCATATCACATCACCAATGATCCTGAAAGAGGCAATCCAACGAAGCTTCCGAAAGAGGTAGAAATATGTATTACACCATACAAAAATGGCAACCCTGCTGCTTCCTGCAATGTAAAGTATGATGTGGAAACAGGCAGGATTAGGAGTTTTGATGTGGAAAACAAAAATGCTGGTATTCCAGAAGAACATACAGATGAAGAAGAACTGAAGGCATTTACTGAATACATGATAGGTATTTTTGCAAAGCTTGCACATAGAGAATGGTTGAAAACAGAATCAAGAAAATTAAAGGTAGATGCTACAGGGTACAGCAAATCTGCCAAGAAAAAGAAAGGTGTTTCTGGTAACAATGATAGTATTGATATTGAATCTGGAAAAAAATCCCCAAAACAGAAAAATAATCCCCAAAATTCTGGTGTATCTCTAAAAAACAAGATATCAGAAAAATTTTACAAGCCAAGAAAAAGCAAAAAGGACACATGGGTCCGCCATGGATACTATAGGATTGATGGAGTGTATATCAAATCATGTATTTGTCATGCACATAATGATTATGTGATAGCATAATTACAAAAAGTAGTAACAAAACGAAATAGTTTGTCCACAATATCAAGAAAACCAGTAACCTGAGTTGTTGCTGGTTTTTTTTGTTAGAATTCCACATCATATAATTTCCCACACCATGAACACCTCATAGGTTCATCAGCAAGAATTTCCTCCCATCTTCCAGGTTCCCTGATCTTCCAGCTTCCTCCACAGCTACAGGTCAGTTTATGTAGGACTGGTGCTTCTGGATGTTTGATATCAAAAGGCTCTTTATATTCAGCAATGCTGTATCCATATATATCATCTGTTTTTCTTGCAAGATCCACCCATTTCTGGTTATGTTCTATGCAGTCTTTGCAGGTATGCAATAATTCGTGGCACATGGTTGATTTGAATTCATTAATGCTGATGGATTCCCTTTTAAACATCTCGTTGATACCAATTCTATAATATATAAAATTAGTTGTTTGGCAAATCCCAAATGCATCCATCCTCCGCCATCTTATTTCGCCTACATACCCAAGTTCAATTCCAATTGCCTGTAATTCTCTCATGCATTCCTGCATTGTTAATCCTATATTTCTCATCTGGACACCTCTTCTGCATTAAATATGTGTTTTCGTCTTGGATTATCATAACATAAAGTGTTAGAGGATAGGAATAGAGAAAAACTTTTGATGAGGATTATATGAATTACAAAAATACAAGAAAAAACATTGGAAAAGGAGAAGATTGGTACAGAAGATGATAAATGTCTGGTAGCAGAAATAAAAAATGGAATATAAGGATGAAAGAGGGAGGAGAAATTGATGTTGATGTTTGTAGCTAATAAGTCAGCTTGTATGGTTTCAGAATCACTTAATGTGGTTGTTTGTACAACATCTGCCCCCCTTCCGAATTTCTCCAGCAAACCATTGTATGCTTCAAAGAAGAAAAATTCTTGACAGAATAGGTTTTGTATCATATTATAATTATACAGAAAGTTGCTTATTTGTAACAAATTTAAGAATAAAGCAGTTAATTATGTATAATAATTAATATATGGTCGGGTATGAGGCTTGAAACCATGCCGAGTGTAGAGTAAACTACTAAAAACCTTGGGAGGGATGGGGTTTAACTGTTAACACAATTTATATTAAAGCATACAAGATATTATAAAATATTAGGAAGAGGATAGATTATTATTTCTGCTGTTAAAAACAGTATCCTTATACATTTTTCTTCCATTATATATAAATTATAATTATCCTACAGACAAGTGTAGGTGTATGGGAAACCATATAGCCTTGCTTAACTGATGAAGGCTGTAGGGAAATATTGTGCATCATGCTGATTATAATATATAGCATGGTGCGATAGGCAGTTTTTTTCTTTACCATGAGTATGAAGATGAAGATGAAGAATGCCCACAGTGGATAGATATACCCAGAAAAGCGACAGAGGCTCATTTGCCCCTGTTAGTGAAGTATGGAAAACCGAAACCACTCGGTCTATGAACCTTAAGGTTCTGTTGGGACTAAAAAACTTATCATATATAAGAAGAATTTATAGGTTTTATATACCTATTTTATAAGTTCTTAAATTCGGAAACTGTCCCTCTTTTTTGTTAGTTACAAATGTTGCGAGTTAGCAAGTACCAATTTAGTGTTCTGTACTATGATTTAGTAAAAGAATTATTAAGGAGAAAATGATGATTACTAAAACAATAATTTTGGATAAAGAAGTTTATTTTTTTGAAAGTCATCACTTTGCTTTATTACCATGGGCAGAGTATAAAAGGAAATTTCCAGAAGAAAGTATTTATCTCATATCATTTGATCATCATACTGATATTATAGAACCATTTTTAAGATATTGTGATAATGATGCTGACAGAATGAAAGATATGATAGAAAAAGTTGATTATCGTATTGTTCAATCCATTGAAGATGCCATTAGAAAACTTAAAAACGATGAACATATATGTACAGCAGTTGATGCAGGAATTATTGATGATGTTTATATTGTCAGTTATGAGGGAAAGGAAACACCCTGTTCCTATGAAGAAGAAAAAAGACTACAAAACCCATATGAACCAATGTATTTGGAGAAGATGCAGGCAGGAGAAAGGGTTGATACTCCGCAAATGGAACGAACATATCCACAAGTTAAAATCCACTGTGCTGAGTTTTTACCATGGGGAGTATATGAAAGAGGTGATGAATATGATTCAGATGTATTAGAGGATTCTTTTTTAGAAGAGAAGTTTAAAGTGTTTTCTCGAATGTCGTCGGACATAGTGTCGTGTGATGGAAGTATAAAGGGAAAGTATATACTAGATATTGATTTAGATTATTTTCATAAACTGTCAGCTCTCAATCCGACTCAATATAGCATTTTTTCTAAACTTGTAAAAAATGCAGAAGCTATTACAATCGCAGAAGAATCAGATTGTGTAGAATTAGTAAGATCAGATGAATCTATTAATAGCAGTATATTAAAACAAGGTTTATTAGAATTATTGACTAAAATTCTTAAGACAAAAAATTAAATAGTATACTTAATAAAAGAGAGGATATCCTCCTCTTTTTTTGTTTTCATGTATATCACAATTGTTTTTTGTTTTGAAATTTGTTTATAGAAGAAAAGGCAGAGAAAAGAGAGAGAAAAAGGAGGAGGACTTGGCAGTGTTGCTTCCATATAATGTAAGAACATGGAGTGGACAGTATTCCTGTATATACACCAGAATGTCCCTGACAGCCTCATACAGGCATTTTTTATATTTAGGCATAATTAGTCTGCCTGATATATTAAAATCCATATATGGGCTTTTTAGCAGCTTTAAACCTATATCTTGCATCTATCAATACCTAATTCATTATATTATATATCCCTATACCATTATTTATGTACTATTATTCCTTAAACCTGATAATCTGCACTTATCTGTATCTATATCATAACCCATGTATACAAACTCTAAATTTAGAATACCAAGTCTGTAGAAGCAGGCTTTTTATAAAAAATGGTAATATATGGAAGAGGAGTTGCTGGCAAAAATTCAGTTAAAACTTGTTATACAATATTCCAATGCCCTCAGAATGTCCCTGAAACTCCCATACAGACATTTTAACTATTCAGAAATAATCTACTGCCTTAGACAGAAAAACCTCTATATGGGCATTTTAAAGCATATATACAGCATAATACATGTAACTGTCTGTCCCTGCATTATCATATTATCATTTGTACCCATATCTGCATAATCTCTCCCTGTATACCTCCACCATACCCTTATATGCTCCTGCCACACCTGCACCACCAGTAGTGCCTCCTACCTAAGCCTTCATCCATGTACATAAGCCTTAAGTGATGCAACATGCACCTGTGAGATACATGCTGCCTATAAGAACCCCCTAAGCCAGTACACATAGATGTAAGCCAGCAGCAATGCCTCAGAAGCAACAGACTGCAATCATGCATGTTCCCCTTCCACAGCCTTGGGGCAGGCTAAAAACCATTTGCTGTATACTTAAAGCCTGCCCCAAGGAATACCTATCAATATATACAGACAAATTTGAAAGATTAGGCAGATTCTAGCGATGTAGAATGGTCATTCTTGCATGAAATTTTGCTCTTGCAATATACTGCCAATGCCAGATAATATAAGGATTTGAGGAACATACAGAGGGCATAAAATTTATTTTTCAGAGGCAGGCATATTGTATAGTTACAATTATACTACATAAGTAGAACAATTTGGTGGATGTGGCAGAGTATTGTTGGAATCAAATTACGAAATGAAAGAAAAAAACAGTAGGATAAAGAAGAGGATAAGTATATGCAGAACGAATAAATCTTAGGGATAAGCTTCTCTTCGCTTTTTTATTAAATAACTAAATGTTTCGTTACACAGCAGTTCATTCTTCTAAACTTTCATTTTATCTTTTAAGCAGTCTTTTTTCAGGTCTGCACAATATTGAGAAGGGGGAATATTGGTTATGAAACATTCAGGAAAAATAAAAAATGTTGTATTTGCATTTGTTTTAGCAGTTGCCATGATTATGTCAATATTTAACTTTAGAAATGTTACTGGAAGAAATGGACCAAAGATGGAGGAAGAAGGGGTGGAAGAGGAGGTTGTAGATAATAAGGTAGGCAGTTATGCTGCTTCTAAATCTTTCCTTCCAGACCCAGAGTATGCAGCAGCAAGCATTGGGGATATTACCAAGGCTGGAAGCAACTATCTTGAGCAGGTAAAAGTTACAGATACAAAGGAGTAT
>DESG01000054.1 GCA_002361175.1 Lachnoclostridium sp. UBA3320
AAAATGTGTTTATATCATACATTCTAATTATAAAATTTGTCAATTAAAAAACTTTTAAATATTTATTATGAATAGTACACAATTATCCACAATTATTAATATCATCTACAAATTTTATAATACAGCGACATCTTTCTTCCCATGTTTCACTATTTTTATTTTTTGAAAAATTAGAAGCAATATTGTACAGTTTATGGATATCATTTAATGTATCTTTTAAAGCGTCTATACTTTCTTTAAGATTGTCTTTACTATATAACAACGTGTTATTTTTATAATTTTTTTCAATATAACCACATGTATCAGTAAGAATAGCAGCTCCATTTAACATTGCATTAAAAAATCTGTCATGTGGTGTATCTGTAAAAAGTGGCTGCACATTTAAAATAACTTTTGAATCTGATATTATATCTGGCAAGTTTTTATAGCTGCATTCTTGGTGTATTATAAGCCTGTCTTTACAATGACCATTGTACATATTCCACCTAGCACCTGCCACATGCAGCGCAAAACCCTCTAAAAGCAATGTTTGAACCACTTTATCACGTATATAATCTCTTATATATCTATCTATAAATCTTGCTTTATACATCTTAACTGCAAAATGGTCATCTTTCCATAAAGTTATATTTTTTAATATTTCATGTATTGGAGACGTACCGCCTTCTAAAATTCTTTGCAATATCTGGTCTGCCAAGTTTATATAACTTACATTAATTTCCTCCATCACCTGCCTGTAATAAGAAGGAGGTGTATAAGTTGCAGGAAAAAATATATGATACCTGCGTTTTTTAAACTGTGTAAAACTGTCTTCCCATCTGCTATGTGAATTAATTCCTCCAAGTGGCACTACAGCGGTTTTTTTAATATGTGGATAATATTTGTCAATATATTCTTTGTGATATTTATCAAGACATATAATATAATATCTTTTAAGTTTTATATCCAGATACTCATGTACATGCATTGGGTGGTCAACTATAAAGTTTATAAATGGCGCATCTATACAGTCAAGATACTTTCCGTATTCACACTCTGCAAGTGGAAGTATAGAGTTTATATCAAGGATGGCATCAAATTTTTTGCCAATAAAACTTTCAAGCAAATCACTGTCTTTTTCAGGATTATTTATTGTACAGTGTACTACATCTACACCATACTTTCTTAATATGTCACATATCTTTAATAAAAATACATTGGACGAATTATAACTTAATTTTCTGGTTTCAAGTATAAGGATTTTCACTAATGTTACTTCCCATCATTATTGTTATAGTCAGAATACTTTTTTCTAGCATATTCCCAGTTTTTACTACTTACCGTTTTTGTTGTCTTCTTACTAGGCATATTTACATATATCTTACGTGCAAAGAAAGCAACTGCTATAGCATAAATCATTATTATAACTTCTGTAACAGCAACTGAGGTAATCTCCTGCTGATATAATACCGCAAATATATCTATAATAGTGTGAAGTGCTATTGCAACAGCAAGAAAATACTTTTTTTCTGCAACTTTTACTGCCTGAAATACAATAACTGACAATGCTACTTGCAAGATAATTGCTGAGATGCGTTCCACGCCTGCCCATATACAATCTATTGCAGTAATATTTAAAAGAGATTCTATAAACTCTTTTAAGACATTTAAAGATTCTGTATCTGTAATTGATGCATACATCTCTTCTACTTGTCCTGCATTAATAAGCTGTGCATACATAAAGTTTTGCACCATTGCAAAGCCAAGTACAGTTATACACTCAATACCGCCATGTCCAAGACCATATGAAATGGCATTTTCTCTCTCTTCATATTTTTTAAGAAATGTTTTAAATGCAATATAGCGTCCAGTTTCTTCAAATATGCCAGCCATAAGACCTGCGTATATTGCATAAACCCATGTGTTGTTTTGTATAGTGCGAAGCACAAAGCCTCCAATTACTGTAATTAACACATTTGGAAGTGACTTTAATATAATGCCAAATATAATAAAAACCAGAATGCCCGCAAGTGATGGCACAATGCTTGTCTTATTTCGTATCTTCCACAGAATTACAAGTGCAATAGGTATTATAAAGCTTAAAGCTGCCACTTCCATTAAAGCAGTTAAAACTGAATTTGAAACCATATATTCCTCCAAATTTACATATGTTTCTATCCAAATGGATAGATTTTATTTTCCTGCATATATTCTACTGACGCTTTTAAATTTCCAAAATTTCTTACTTCGATAAGTATTGATGGCTCTTTGACAGATTCTTTGCAGCATCTGTCAAATTCTTTCCAGTCAAGAACTCCTGTACCCACAGGATTATGTAAATCTTCATTGCCGTCATTGTCATTAATATGCAAATGTCTTAAATAAGGCTTTAATGTATCATACCAGAGTTTAGCAGGAGAACCTGATATAAGTGCATGTGCAACATCAAGGCAGACCCCAAAACGTGGCTCGTCTGCCATTCTCTTTGCAAGTTCTGCAAGCATATATGGTTTATCATCAAACATATTTTCAATATATATGCACTGGTCTTTATAGTCATAAAGTATCTGTCTCCAGTACTCTTCATTTCTGTCAATCCATGAGTTTATATATGATTTTAACCTAAAATTAACAATATAATTAGTATGAAAAATTACTGCTTTAAGCCCCATTTTCACAGCTATATCCATACACTGGCGCACTCTAAAATCGCTAACTTCAAAAATTTTTGAATCTGCACTATTAACACATATATCAAGAAAAGCACCATGCATTGTATCTTCAGAACGGTCAGAACGCACTGACATATACTCTTTTATTACCTTGTTTAATGAAAAACTATCATCTAAAAGATTTGGCATAAAAAATTCGTTATACTCAAATCCTGCATTATACTTTTCTGAAAATCGGAGAAATTTATCTATCTCTGGAATTGTTGGTATACAATATAGTTTCCCCATTATTTACCCCCTTTTGCTATTACTGATGTTTTTTGCTTTATACCCTCTCTTAGTTCACTTGGCGTTAAATCTTTTATAGTTGTTTGCAATTCATTTATACATTTTTCTTGAACTTTTTTAATTTCCTTTTTTCCTTCTTCATATTTTTCCTCTAATGATTTTTTCTCTTCTGTTTTCACACGTTTGACAGGTTCATATGCTTCTCTGATTCCATTTATTTCAAATGCAGTTACTCTCTTTTCTTTTCCTTTAAGGCTGTATTCGCCTGCAAATGATATATCAATCCTGCCTCCAAGTCTTTTTGCAACTTCCGTGCTTATAAGTATCTGTCCTGGACCTGCCACACCTTCAAGACGTGAAGTCGTATTTACGGTGTCTCCTATTGCAGTGTATTCCATTCTATTCTGGCTTCCTATATTGCCTATAACAGCATCACCACAGTTTACACCTATGCCAAACTCTACTTCTTTGCCATATTTTTCAAGGCATTCTTGTTTAAGACTTGCAGCATTAGAAACAATATCCCATGCTGTACACACTGCTCTAAATACATAGTCTTCTTGGTCTGATGGTGAATTATATACTGCCATTGCCGCATCACCAATAAATTTATCAAGTGTACCTCCATTAGAAGCTACTGCATTGGCAACTATTGTAAGATATCTGTTAAGTATATCTACTACATGCTCTGGGGAAAGCTTTTCAGATAGTGGAGTAAATCCTCTGATATCCACAAAAAGTACTGCAATATCTTTCCTTGTACCACCGATTGATGCATCTATTTTGCCATCTTTTTTTACAATTTCATCTACAACCTGTTCATCAACATATTTTTTAAATACTTTCTCCAGAGAATGCTTCTGTCTGCGTATTATAATATAGCTTGATACAAGATTTACTGCTGCAACAGTTATAATAAGCATTATAAGACGCAAAAGCGGAATATAGTAACCCCAGACATTGAGAAGGCAGCTTGAAAGGATTTGCAAAACTATCAGTATTGCAGAATAGATAATAGTATTTATTCCACTGCTATGTGTTGTTGCTGTAAAGAAAAATACAGTAAAAATCGCATACCACAGAAAAAGAAACCATTTTTGTACATAATATATTGTATTATTCTGTAATAATGCATTAATTATATTAGCTTGAAGTTCAATCTCATTTACCTGCGCTGCCCTACGATTTGGCACATAAAAAACATTGTCTGTTGTGTAGTCTCCAACAAGCACAATACTGTTATTAAATTCTTTTATATCTATCTCTCCAGTAATTACATCATAAAATGAATAGATATCAAAATTGTTGTAATTTTGGGAATAATTTATTCCAAATTCATTAAAGTTTCCAACAACTGGAGTTTTATAGTCTTTGCCATTTTTATTCAGATACATCTGGTAAATTGCAAGTGCGAAACTATTATATTCAATACTATCATGGTTAATACTTGCAACCATATTTCTGACATAACCATCGTCATCTTTTTTACTAGTATTTATCACACCAGTTGTAACATAAGGAAGAAGGTCATCAAATGGGAAAAGTATGTCAGTTATTTCCTCGCCGCTAAGCGTATTAAGTGGGATATCTCTATGTTCTTTTGGTTTAGGTTCTTTTCTATCTATATCAATATTAGCTACTTTTTCTGCTGCTTTTGCAGAAATATTTACATCTCTGATAACAGATGCATAAGAATTACTCTGTGGAAATGCAATGTTTCCTATGTATTTTGCAACTTCTTTTTTCTTTATCTGTGCAATCGAACTCATACATATATTATCGTATTTACTACATGTTGCAGCCAGCGCATTATCGCCTTTAGTGTCCATCTTATTGTGATAGTCAAGTCCAAATGCAATGACATCTGGTCTGTCACTGCTGCTGTTTAAAAATTCAATAAGTTTTGCAGTTGTATTGCGTGACCAGCTTGAAAAATTCCCAATTTTGTCAACTGTTTTGTTATCAATGGCAATTATCTTTATATTTGAATCACTTTCTTTTTTCTCAACCAAAGACTGGTAAAACAAGTCACTTACCAAATAATCAAGTGTATTTAAAGGCTTAAAATATGTAAACAATGCTGACAGCATAACAAAGAAACATGAAGCTACTGAAAGATAAATCCTGCGCTCTTTTTTTGTGAGCTTTTTAAGACCTTTCATTTAAAAACACCTTCTCCCACTCAGTATGCTTAACCACATATCTATTCTGTCCTTCAAGCACTTCATAGAGATTGTCGTAGACAGTTTTTAGAATATATTGTATAAATGGCGTAACATCATGGAATGAATTTTCACTGTTTTCAATCGCTTGGTAATATGCAGGAGCAGTCTCATTTATTGTCTTACTAAGTGTAAGCGCACTGAAATTATTCAACCCTGACCTTATAAGGAAGTCAGAAGTTATAAGCCTTGCAATTCTGCCATTTCCATCACAGAAAGGATGCATATACACAAAATAAAAATGTATTATTGCAACCTTTATATATGGACATTCAATATTGTCATTATTATAAAAGTCAAAAAACTGTTTCATGCAATAATCAAGAAGTTCTACTTCTGGTGCTTGATGAGTGCCAACAGTGACAACACCTGTCCTAAATTTACTGCCTGACAGTCCTGGATTATCACATACGCCATCTGTAACTATCTCCCAAAGCTTTACAAGTGTATCAGTGTTTCTTTTATTTGTGATATTAAGAAACTTTACAGCTCGGTATGTATTAAGAATCATCTTGTCACCCTTTGATTCAGTTCTCTTCGCCCTGAAAATATCAAAAAGTTCATCAATAGTAGTGTCAGCTCCTTCTATACGGCAGCTATGAAACGATTCCTTTTCAATAGAAATATCTGTGTCAATATCTGTTACTGATATATTATCATACATTTTATTAATATCATCAAGTAAGGACTTTGGTATAGCATCAGGACACCATGTAAGTGAATATCCAAAGGCATCTCTTATAGGAAGTACTTCAAGCTTTTCCTGTCTTTGTGCAAGTTTTTTTGATGCTGCATGATTTCCAAGCTTTGCGTCTCTTTCTAAAACCTTATAATCCATAATATATTTCCTCCATATATCATAAATAATTAAAATATGAACATATTTTTATAAGAATTTCAAGGGAAAACCTTGGATTTCTTTGCATAAGGCTATCCCATTGTTCTAAGTTTTCGTCTGAATTTTCCACTTCACGTACAAACCAGTGCGCCATCTCAGTTAATGTATCTACTGAAAGCACCTTGTTGTCTTCAAGCCATCTCATAAACCACAATTCACGTATTAGCAAGGTATTAGCTACAGCCATCTTAATTTTTGCCAGTAAAAATCCATCATATGTTGCAGTACAACAGTAAAGATATACAAAATAAAATAATAGCTGTTCAAGTTGTATATCGGTTATTTCTCTGTTAAACTCTTTCTGACAGATATTATATTCTTCATCTTCCATTTGGGTTCTTATATTAATTATGCTGTTAAGATATGGCAGCCATGTGTTTTTTAAAGGCTCCATTGTACAAAGTGTAAAAATCATATCAGTAAGAGAACGTTTTACAAAGCCAGTCGTTATTTTATCTGTCATATGAATCGACATTTTGCTATATGTAGTTAAAGTTTTCTCTATATCTTTTTTTTCTACTGGAAGAAAGTCTGGATATGATGAAAAAATTTTATTAATAAAGCTTTTTCTTAGCCTAGACTGCCTTTTATTAATATGCCTTTGTATATAATGTGATATGACAAGGATAAGCGCCATTCGTTTAAATATAGCAAATTGTCTATCTTGTACAATAGAAAGCATATTATCTCGTATATATGAAAGCTGTGCATATAGCGAATTGTCAAAATATCTGTCAAAAAAATCTATTTTATTATCTTTTTTTATCTGTATAGTGACATGGCTTTCTCGCATAAGCAGTTCTTTACATACAATAGGACACGTAATTGCAAGTGAACGCTCACGTACATTATGGTATACTTCTTCATGTCTTGGATGAGTATGGCATGTATGGCACAGATAATTTTCACCAAGTTGTAAAACTATATCACATAAATTATCATCATTAAGGAACTCGCAGCGATTCTCTTTGCCATGTGGCACTATATTGCCAGTTTTTTTGTCAATCTTTTTACGCATCCTGCGTCCAAGTTCTCCTTTAACCTTATTATACTTTTTTAAAGTTTTTTTATCAACAGTTATCTGCCAAATATGGCAGCAGCTGTCAGGACACTTAACACCTCCTACACATCTGAAACTGTCAAAGTAATCAGGATAATAGTAATACACTTTAAAATGCCTCCTTGCAATTTTTTGACCCTAGTATCATAGTATAACTTATTTTTTAAAAAATACTAGTCATATTTTTATACAACAAAAAAGCAGGATATACCCTGCTGGCTATTAAAATTTGCCATATTGTATACCCTGCATAAGCCTTATTCAATGCTTACAACTTCATATCCTGCATCAGTTACTGCTGCTTTAAGTGCATCATCCCCTGCATTGTCAGATGTTACTGTTGCACTCTTTCCCTCAAGGCTCATTACAACATCAGTAACTCCTGCTACTGCACGAAGTGCTTTTTCAACCCTTCCTGTACAGTGCTCACACATCATTCCTTCAATAATAATTTTCTTTGTCATAACTATATCTTCCTTTCTGTTTGTGTTTATTATATTTTCCATACTTTCAGAAGAAGTATCACTTCTTTTGGAAGTATTAAAAAGTTTAAGCTTTTTAAGTCGTAATGCATTACTTACAACACAGACACTACTAAGACTCATAGCTGCTGCACCAAGCATAGGGCTTAACTTTATACTAAATGGCAAGTAAAGTATACCTGCTGCCACAGGGATTCCAATAATATTATAAAAGAAAGCCCAGAAAAGATTTTGCTTAATATTTCTAATAACTGCCCTGCTAAGTTTAACCGCCCCTACTGCATCCATAAGACTATTTCTCATAAGAACTATGTCCGCACTTTCAATAGCAATATCTGTTCCAGCCCCTATCGCAATACCTACATCAGCAGAAGCAAGCGCTGGTGCGTCATTAACCCCATCACCAACCATTGCAACCTTGTGTCCACTAGCCTTTAATGATGAAATCTTTTCTTCTTTCTGCGCTGGCAGCACATTGGCAATAACTTCATCAATACCTGTTTCTTTCCTGATTGCATTAGCTGTAACTTCATTATCACCAGTAAGCATTACAACGTGTATGCCCTGTTTCTTAAACTCAGAAACTGCTTCTATGCTGCTCTCCTTTACTACATCCGCAACCGCAATTACACCAGTTACTTTACTGCCATCAGCAAATATAAGCGGCGTCTTTCCATGTGATGCATAATCTCCAGCTATTTTTAGGATAGTATCATCTAAAGGTATATTATATTCCTCTAAAAGTGCCCTGTTGCCCGCATAATATTTTGTGCCGTCCACAGTGCTCACAATGCCTTTTCCAAATACAGCTTCAAAGCCTTCTACCCCATCAAGGCTTATGCCTATATCCTTGCATTTATTTATAATCGCCTCTGCAAGCGGATGATTGCTTCCATTTTCAAGTGCACCAGCAATCCTTAACAATTCATTCTCCGTCATATTGTCAAATATTGTAATATCAGTGACCACAGGCTTACCTTCTGTAATCGTTCCAGTCTTGTCAAGCACAACTGTATCAATAAGATGAGCCATTTCAAGAGCCTCACCTGATTTTACAAGGATTCCATTCTCAGCACCTTTACCAGTTCCTGCCATAATCGCAACAGGCGTTGCAAGCCCAAGCGCACATGGACAGGAAATAACAAGAACTGCAATAGCTGTACTTAGCGCAAATTCAAACCCATATCCAAGTAAAAGCCATATAACCGCTGTAACAATGGCTATTGTTATAACAGACGGCACAAAAATTCCTGACACTTTATCTGCAATCTTGGCTATTGGGGCTTTGCTTGATGAAGCTTCTTCGACAAGCTTTATAATCTGTGATAGCGTTGTATCTTCCCCAACCTTTACAGCTCTTACTTTAAGAAGCCCTGCCTTATTAATTGAAGCAGACACAAGCCTGTCACCTTCTTGTTTATCTACAGGTATGCTTTCTCCTGTCACTGCTGACTCATCCACTGATGACTTTCCTTCAATAACAACTCCATCAACCGCAACAGCTTCACCAGGTTTGATGATAAATATATCCCCAACAACCATTTCATCTGCATTTATAACCTGTTCAACGCCATCTCTTATAACAGTTGCTGTTTTTGGTGCAAGGTCCATAAGCTTTGTAATTGCTTCACTAGTCTTAGATTTAGAACGTGTTTCAAGGTACTTTCCAACTGTAATAAGTGTTAATATCATGCCAGCAGATTCAAAATATAAATCATGGCTGAAACGGTGCACAGTTTCCATATCGCCATAACCAAGGCCATAAACTATCTTATATGTCGCATAAATTCCGTATACAATAGCTGCGCCTGAACCAATAGCAATCAGGCTGTCCATATTAGGACTGCGTTTAATAAGTGTTTTAAACCCTGTAATATAATACTTCTGGTTAGCTATTACAATAGGAATCAGAAGAAATATCTGCGTTATTGCAAAAACCCCCGCATTGGCATCTCCACTTAAATATTTGGTCATGTGTTTTGGCATATCAAGCCCTGCCATACTAAAAAACATATGCCCCATTGACACATACATAAGGGGTATAAGAAAAATAATTGAAACTATAAGCCTTTTTTTCATATTTTCAATATTTTTCTTATATATATCATTCATGTTGTTATGACCACTAGCAGCCTTTCCTGTGTCTTTTCCAGAATGACTGCCTTGCCCTGCACCATCTCTAGCACTTGCGCCATATCCAGCAGATATAACAGCACTTATAATGCCATCACTGTTAATAGTATTTTCATCGTATTCAACCTGCATACTGTTGGTAAGAAGATTTACACTCACCTTATCAACACCATCCAGTTTTGATACACTTTTTTCAACATGTGCAGAGCACGCCGAGCAAGTCATACCTGTAACATCAAATTTTCCAACCATACAAATCACCTCTATTTCATAAGCTTTTTAAGCAGCTCACATAGCTCATCAACAGCACTGTCATTACCTGCTCTTATATCATCACATACACAGTTTTTTATATGATTTGCAAGAAGCTGCTTATTAAAACCATTAAGAGCTGCTTGTATCGATGCAACCTGTGTAAGTATATCAACACAGTATCTGTCATCCTCAAGCATCTTTTTAACACCACGCACCTGTCCTTCAATCCTGCTAAGGCGCTGCATCATACTTTGTATCTCTTTATTATCCCTCTGAACGTGTTTAATATTCCCATCATCAGGTGTTGTAAAATCCATGCCGCATTCCTCCTGATATAGTATACCCCCGTACCCTATTTGTATTACATACTACCAGAAAAAATATATATTGTCAACAGCATATTGCAAATGTTACAATAAAAATGTTTAAATATTATGTGGAAAAGGAAAGGCAGGTGTGTAACTATGGAAAATTTTACGCTTGAAAAGCGACAGCTTTGCGATATACAATCTTGACGATACTTATGACCGTTTACAATGGGCAGGCGAAGAATATATACTTGAAGAATTAGACGAAGAAGTACAAGGTCTGAAAAAAGCTGGTACAATTTATGATATAGAAGTGATGTATTGGGCGGGATATATCTACAGTCAGTGGCATTATTATACTAATGAATGCAGCCAAAAAATATATGAAATTGCTAATGCTGAAATGATAAATGAATGCTGGCTTGGATTTCACACACTAGATGTTGAAATGGCTATTGATAATTTAAAAGAAATTTACAGACAGAAGCAGTTGTAATTGTAAAAAAGCCAGTTTTGCTAAAATTGTTAGCATAACTGGCTACATATATTAATCTGGTTCACTATATGTAGATATACTGGCTTAATTCCAATAATCTACTTTATCTGGAAGCTGTATATCTTTTACATGAAATACAGGCTTTTTCCCATTCTTTATCTGCTGTTCGTAATCTTTCAGTGCTCTTAATGCATATCTACTGAGTATAATAATTACTGGAAGATTAATAATTGTCATGCACCCCATCAAAACATCAGCAATGTCCCAAAGCAGACCAGCATTAAGTCCAGCTCCCACAAAGATAATAAGTGATGCAATAATTCTATAGACAATCATAAAACTTTTGCTTGGTGTATGTCCAAATATATAATTAAAAATATGGTCAACATAGAACAAATTCCCCAGCAAGGTAGTAAATGCAAACATAATCATAGCTATGGTGATAAACATTGGTCCAAATGCGCCAAAGCTGCTGCGGAGTGCTTCTTGAACGTAAGGTGCACCAGACAATGCTTCTGATGGCTCAATCCCTGAACACATGCACATAAATGCAGAGGCAGAGCATAAAACCACTGTGTCTATAAATACTGATAAAACCTGAACCAGTCCTTGGGCAGCAGGATGGTTTACATCTGCGGAAGCAGAAGCATTTGGCGCAGAACCAACACCAGCTTCATTACTGAACAAACCTCTTTTAATACCATACATAACACAAGAACCACTAAAACCACCCATAATTGCATCAAAATCAAAAGCTTCCTTAAAAATACGTGAAATGACAGATGAAAGATATGTAATATTTAAAACAATCATTACCAGTGAAACCAGCACATAAATAACACCCATTGCAGGGACAAGTATACTTGTGACTTTTACAATACGACCACCGCCACCTAACAGACAATATCCAACAATAACAGCAAGAATTAACCCAATAATCCATGGAGTCAGTTCAGGATTATAAAAACTGTAAGAAGAAAATGTAGACTGTAGATTATATGAAGCCAGCATATTAAACCCGACAGCATATGTCATAATTAAACATACAGAAAACACAAGTGCTAGGGGGCGGCTGTGCAAAGCTGCTTCAATATAATATGCAGGTCCGCCATAGCTTCCATTTTCCCCTCGCTTCTTATATATCTGCGCTAGGGTACTTTCAATAAAAGCAGAGGCAGCACCAATAACTGCAATAACCCACATCCAGAAGACTGAGCCAAAACCTCCAAAGCAGATAGCAGTAGAAACTCCAATTATGTTGCCAGTACCAACACGAGATGCAGTAGAAACCATAAGTGCCTGAAAACTGGATACTTTACCATCTCCCTCAGCAGGTTTTTCCATAATAGCTTTAAAAGCCTGACGCATCATGCGAAACTGTACGAATTTTGTTCTTATTGTAAAATAAATACCTCCGCACAGTAATAAGATAATCAGTAATTTTCCATACATAAAATCACTGATTGATGAAATAATTTGTGCAAACATTACCTCCTCCTTTGTTTTAAAAATTTTTTTAATTATACAAAAAACACAGGAGAAAAGCAAGTGCTGTATAAATTATATATATTTATTGCATATATTTACTGTTCATAAAGAAAGTATTTTTGATACTTTTCTACATATTCTTTTTCTGATTTAGTCTTATATCTTTTCTCAAAGAGTAGTCAGTCAAACATATAACTATATTCTGCTGGAATCTCTGCTTTTATATATATACCATCACTTTCATATTCCTCTTTCATTATCTGTCCCAGTTTGTGTATCTCATTTATTTTAGAAGCTTCACTATAAGGAAATATTTTTTCAATTATCTTCTTTCCTTCTTTTAAAACTTCTGTCAATGTATCAATTAAAATGTCAAGTCCTGTTCCATTTTTAGCAGAAATCTTTACAGTTTTATCAGCTTTTAAATCTTTAAGCTGTATATTCTCATCTGCCAAGTCTATTTTATTAAAGGCAGTGACGATTTTTTTATCACCAATACCTAACTTTTCAAGTGTATCATATACAGTACACATCTGTGCATCCATATCAGGATTAGAGCAGTCAGCAATATGAAGGATTACATCAGCATATTTGGCTTCTTCAAGTGTTCCACGAAATGCTTGTATAAGGTGGTGTGGCAGTTTTCTTATAAAGCCAACTGTATCAGTAAAGAGTATCTCACCACCTGATTCAAGCTCCAGTCTTCTTGTTACAGGGTCTAATGTTGCGAAGAGCTTGTCTTCTGATAAGACACCTGCCCCTGTAAGTTTATTTAAAAGTGTTGATTTACCTGCATTGGTATAACCCACTATAGCTACAACTGGCACAGGGTTTTCCTGTCTTTTTTTACGTGTCAACTCTCTTACATGTTTTACATGTTCTAATTCCTTTCGCACTTGCGTAATTCTTTCTTTTATAAGACGTCTGTCCATTTCAAGCTTTTGTTCACCAGGTCCTCTTGTGCCAATACCTCCACCAAGGCGTGAAAGTTCACTCCTACCTCCTGTAAGATGTGATGCCCTGTACCGCAGTTGTGCAAGTTCTACCTGTAGTTTTCCTTCGCTTGTAGATGCTCTTTTTGCAAATATATCAAGAATCATTATTGTTCTATCAATAACTTTTATATCTAACGCTTCCTCAAGATTATAATACTGTGCTGGTGATAATTCATCATCACATACAACAGTATCTGCTTTTGTGCTGCATATAAGTTTTTTTACTTCCTCTATCTTACCCTTTCCAATATATGTTGCTGGGTGAAGTTTTTCTCTGTTCTGGATTACCTTTGCAACAGTTTCTGCACCAGCTGTCTGCCCTAGTTCTTCTAACTCAATAAGCGACTGTTCTGTATCATCTCCATCTGATGTTGCCACAGCTACAAGTATGATTTTTTCTTTTTTCTCCGCAGTATCAAATGTTTTTGTTTCCAAAATTGATGTCTCCTTTGCCATATCTATTCCACTGTACTAGCAGTTTCTCTGCCAAGTGATACAGTTTTAATGCAAGTATTAATAAATGAAAGTTCTTTCTTCATATCCTCATCACTAGGAAATTCAGCTAGATACTGCTTTGCAGCCTTTTTAGCTTTTTTATATTGTGAAGTTTTTTCATAGAGTATTACTTTGTTTTTGCCAAGCATACGCCCTGCTGTTGTAACTCCCAAAGCAGTACCTTTTTCTATATAATTTTCTGCATTGTCATAATCTCCAAGCATGATATAACACCCTGCTATCTGATTATATGCTTGTGGTATATTAGTTCCATTGATATTAGTTTCCCCAACCTTGTTGATGTATTCATCAAATTTACTGATAGCTTCTTTATAATCATTGTCTGCCATCTTTACTTCACCGAGGTAATACAATGCTTCATCACAGCCATCTTTTAAAGATTGCTCAAGGTTTGACGTTGCAGAAGAATAGTCTCCTATACAATAATATGCCCTGCCAAGCTGCATTAGCTCTTCTGCACTTTCCATCTTTGCGCCTGTTATCTTAGATATAATATTATCTGCACGTTTACTGCCATCTTTAAAAATTTTGCCATCATCGTTTTTATAAATATTATACAGTGCAAAGTTTGCATTATAGCAATTTTTGTCAACTTCTAAAGCACTTTCATAATCTGCTGCCGCTTTTTTAATATCGCCAAGCCTTTCATATAGTCCTGCTCTGGCAATGTATATATTAGAAAGCTTGCTATCTTTTAAAAGTTCTGTATATGTTTTTAATGCATCATCAAAATTTCCCATAAACTCATATGCTGCCGCTTTCATCTTGCCAAGTTTTCCATTCATATCATCATATTGGTCTATCGCAAGTGCTTCATCACAGGCTTTAATAACTTTGCTATAATCATTCATTTCATAGTATGCCACAGCTTCTCCAAAATAGAGTTTCTTATTGTTCTGTTTTGATATCTTGTTATCTGTATCTTGATATGCTTTTTGAAACTGTTTAATAGCATCATCATAACGACCAATCCCATTAAGTGCCATTCCATATGCTATATAGTATTCAGCTTTTTCATCATTCTCTTTAATAGCTGATTCCATATGTGGTATTGCTTCCTTATAATTTCCGCTTTCCATAAGTTCAATGGCTTCACTGTATTCATTACTAGCATTTCCACATCCTGAAAATAAAGCAGTACAGCTTGCCATTGCTATAATAATAAAAATTTTTTTACAATTTTTTTCCAATTTTTTCTATCATTTCCTTTCTTTGCTCTTCAGAAAATGTATTTTCGTCCATAAGTTCAGTTAAAAATTCGTTTATTGAACCATCATTCCAAAATGCCAAGTCTTCACGAAGCATACGACATCTGTAGTCATGTTTTGAAACAAGTATATGGTAATAAAAATACCTGCCGCTTCTGTACTGCTCAACAAATCCTTTTCTTACAAGCTTGCCCAAAAACGTTGAAACTGTCTGTGGTTTCCAGTTTTTCTTATACCTGCCATTTGCAACTTCTATAATGTTCGCAAGCCTTGTACCTTCGCCTAAATCCCATACACATTTCATAGTTATTTTTTCACTCTCTGTAAGACCATTTACTTTCACACAACCACCATTCCTTTCTATATTTCCAACTAATGCCACGTTTTACTATCTACTTTTGATTTTGGCATCATGTTATTGTTATATATTATTTTTTATAACCATGATAGCAAATGTGTTTTAACTTTTCAATAACCTTAATAATAAATTAATAAATTAATAAAAAAGA
>DESG01000078.1 GCA_002361175.1 Lachnoclostridium sp. UBA3320
AATTAGACCCGAAGAGATTAAAAATAAGTTTATTAATTAATTAATTTACTATTCCTAAATAAAAATTGAATATATATTGTTGCAACTTTCTCATTGAAAGGAGTAAATACATAAAATCATGTAAAAAATGTCTGATAAGTCTGGTTTATTTTTGTATTTACTCCTTTTAAAATATTTATAGCACTTATGTTAGTTGGATAAATATTTTGTGAGGAGGTAATATTATTGAAAAAAATACTATCTATATTGAGCATATCTTTATTTTTTTTCATATTATGTAGTTGTGGCAAAAAAGAAATAACAGATACACCTGTAGAAGAAACAAAAGAAAACGTACATAAAGATATTCAAAATAATACTGAAGAAGATTCTGTTCTAGCGCAGATACGACCAGAAGAAACTGTTACATTAGATGTATATTCGCAGCTGTCTACTTACTTTGGAGAGCAAAAGGGCTGGTATGCAAAAGTTTTGTTAGACAAATTTAATGTAAAACTAAATTTTATAAATGACAGCACTGATGACTTGTATGATAGGCTGGCAAAGAGTGGTGATTTGGGTGATATTATTATATGGGGTACAGATTCAGACCAGTATCATTCAGCTATTGAAGACGGATTGTTGCTTGATTGGGAAAAAGATGGACTGCTTAGTACATATGGGCCATATATGAAGAAAAATATGGTAAAAGCACTTGCCAAAAATAAACAAAATTCTGGTGGTCGCATTTATGGTTTTGGGTATGATGTAGCAACGGAAGGTGGCGAAGAATATGGGGATTTTGATTATCACCCTGATATACGCTGGGATTTATATGAGCAAATTGGTATGCCAGAGGTCACAGAGCTTGAAGATTATGTAGACGTATTAAAACAGATGAAAGAAATCTGTCCTAAGTCCGATTCTGGAAAGGAAACTTATGGTGTTTCTATGTTTAGTGACTGGGACGGAGATATGGTTATGTATGTGAAGTCTACTTGTACAAATTTCTTTGGCATGGATGAATTTGGAGTAGGTCTTTATGATGTAAGTAATGGAAGTTTTGAAGGTTGTCTTAAAGAAGGCGGATACTATCTAAGGGCATTAAAATTTTACAATGATTTATATCGCAATGGACTTCTTGACCCAGAATCACAAACTCAAGGACATGATGCCTGTCTGGAAGACTACAGAGATGGTGATGCTTTTTTCTGTATTTTTGGATGGATGGCAGCGCCAGAATACAATTCAGTTAATCATACTGCTGATGGAAAGATGATGCTTCCATTAGCTGCCAAAAATCAAAATACTTTGGTATATGGATTAAATGAAAATGGTGGCAATCGTCTATGGACTATTGGCTCACAGACAGAATACCCTGAACTTGTAATGGCAGTTATTAATTGGCTGTGTACGCCAGAAGGATGTCTTACTACAGAGTATGGTCCTAAAGGGATTGGATGGGACTACGATTTAGACAAAAATGCATGTCTGCTTGAGCTTGGCTATCGTGCTAAAACTGGTGAAGCAGTAGAATTGCCAGAAGAAAGCGATTACTCAGGTGTTTGGGCAGATGGAATAGCACAGTTTAATAATTCAACTTGGACTCTTAATTCTACAAATCCTGAATCTAATGGACAAACATATAATTATGCATACTGGCCAAATGTATTAAATAAAAGTGTAAGTACTGCAGAAGAGCATTGGCGTGATGCAAATCAAGTAGAAAGCTCCAGGGAATATCTTTCTCAATTTAAATATTCGATTTCCAAACCTAATACTTATACAGCGGCTACGAAAAGTCCAGAATTAAATGAAAAGTGGGGTAAAGTTACAGAAATTATCCGCAATGGCTCATGGAATGCTATGTTTGCAGAAACAGAGAAAGAATTTGAAAGCAAAGTTGTAGCAATGCGTAAGTTGGCAGATGCAGCAGGATATGCAGATTGCGCTGCATGGTGTGAAAGAGAAGCAAGACGCCGCCATGCATCTGAAGAATAAGGGGGATTATTATGAAAAGAGAAAAGAATAAACCTATATTAAAAATTGGAATTGTAATAAAATTAATTTTTATGTCCGTGCTGCCTGTTATTATACTTGGTATTGTTCTTACAATATCAGGGCAGAGCAGTTTAAGAAAAGGCATTAAAAATGAAATTTATGAAGGACTTAAAACTGCAGGACTGGCTGTGCAGGGCGCATATGATGCAGCAGGTAATGGGGATTTTACAATGCTTGAATCAGGCAATGTAATTAAGGGAATGTTTGTTGTAAGTGGCAATTATAGTCTTGCTGATAAGTTAAGCAGCGAATCAGGCACAGAAGTTTCATTATATTATGGTAATAAGATAATTGTAACCTCAATTACAAATGATGCTGGGGAGCGCATAGCGGAAGAAGTAACTAATTCAGATATTGAAAGAACTGTATTAGAACATGGCGAGGAATATTTTTTAGAAGATACTGTGATTGATAATAAACATTATTATGGCTATTATCTGCCTATTTTTAATGAAGATTCATCAGTTGCTGGTATGATTTTTACGGGGAAAGACAGTGCCCAAGTCAATGCTACGCTAACTTCTGACGCTGTAAGAATGATTACTTTAAGTGTAGTTATTATTCTTATAGCACTAGTATTTACTTTTATTATGGCACTGTCAATCGCAAGAGCTCTTAAACATATGATGAAATTATTTGGAAGATTGGCAGATGGTGATTTAGTAGAACGTGGTAATGAAAAAAATATACACAGAAATGATGAAATTGGTGAAATGCTTAATGGAATTACAAAATTGCGCAGGTCACTTTGTGATATTATAGGCAGTATTCAAAACTCTACAAATACACTTATAACTTCTGCAGGTGAACTTGAAAATGCCGCAGAACTTACAAGTAGGGATTCAGATAGCCTTGATGTTGCGATTGCTGAAATTTCTCGTGGTGCTACATCTCAGGCTGAAGAAACAGAAGAAGCAATGAGAGATACAAATCATATGGGTGAAATTATTGGGCAGATGGTAGAAGATATTTCAGATATGGCAAAAAGTGCTAGTGACATTGGAAATGCAGGAAATAAAGCTGGCGAAATTCTATCTGAATTGTCAGTATATACAGACAAGACTACAGAAGCTGTAAATACAATTGCAAATCAAATAAATATGACAAATACTTCCGCACAGGAAATACAAAAAGCAGTTGAACTAATTACATCTATTGCAGATGAAACTAATTTATTGTCGCTAAATGCTTCCATTGAAGCAGCACGTGCTGGAGAACAAGGGCGTGGTTTTGCAGTTGTAGCATCACAGATACAAAAACTTGCAGAACAGTCTGGGGAGTCTGCACAACAGATTAGAGATATTGTAGCAAACCTTTTACATGATGCAGAAACAGCAGCAGATACAATGGGAAGTGTGGTAGATATTGTTGACAATCAAAAAGAAAAACTGTTGCAGACTGATACACAGTTTGAAACAGTAAACCATGGAATCCAAGCTTCACTATTTAAAATAGAACAAATTCGTGATAAATCAAAAGTACTTGATACATCGAGAAAGCAAATGGCAAATATGATTATGTCACTTTCTGCTATTTCAGAGGAAAATGCTTCTGCCAGTGAACAGACAGCAGCTTCTACAGCAACGCTGAGTGAAAGAATGAAACAGATTTCACAAGAAGCAACAGTACTTAAAAAAATTGCTGCAGATTTGGAACAGCAAATACAGACTTTTAAAGTCGAAAAATCAAATATTTCACAATAATTAAAATACTGCAGCACATCAGCGCATATATATTATTAATATTTAATAAGTGATATATTGGTATATTAGATAGGAAATTATATGGATATTCAAACAATAACATCAGATGTTGGATATGACAGTGAAGAAAACAGATGGCGTGTAATAGTAAAATATTATGGAAATATAAGTGATATTTTAAGTCAAATCAGAGGAGCAGAGTTTACTGAATTATTTAATAACTATGCAGTTGTAAGTGTGCCAGCTCCAGCACTTGACACACTTGCAAATGCACAAGGGATAATTTATATAGAAAAACCAAGAGAAGTTTATTTTAATGTAAATAATGGAAGGGAGGCTTCATGTATTAATTCTGTGCAGGGTACTGTTGATTCTGTAGCAAATATAAGCACAGGTATGCCAGAGCTTACAGGGCAAGGGGTCTTAATAGGCATAATTGATTCTGGTATAGATTATACACACCCTGCTTTTATAAATACTGATGGAACTACGCGCATTTTATATATATGGGACCAATCAGCAGCCGCAAGCAATTCTTATGGAAGAATTCCTGCTGGATATACATATGGTGCACAATACGACAGTGATGATATAAATGAAGCATTGTTAAAACCTGACAGAGCTAGCAGACTTGAAATTGTACCAGTGACTGACAGAGGAAGTGGCCATGGTACAGCCGTTGCGGGTGTAGCAGCAGGCAATGGTGCTTTATCACCTGGAAGAAGATATCGAGGAGTTGCAATAGAAAGCAATCTGATTGTGGTAAAACTTGGTAAACATGGGAGTTCATTTGCTCTTACTACAGAAATAATAGAAGCTATAGATTATACAGTGCGTAAAGCTATAATGTTAAATATGCCAGTAGCAATTAATCTAAGTTTTGGTAATAATGATGGCCCACATGATGGCAATTCACTTTTTGAAAATTATATTGCAGATATAAAAGGCATATGGAAAAATGTAGTAGTTGTTGCATCGGGCAATGAAGGTGATGCAAGACATCATGCATTTGTGCAGCTTACAAATGGTGGCAGCAGTCAAACAGTGGCGATTGCCATTTCTGAAAATGAGAGGAATATACAGTTACAGTTGTGGAAACACTATCAAGATGAATTTAGAATAAGTATAATTGCACCTGATGGCTCTAGGCTTTTTCTAAATATACAGTCGGGCAATGCTGAAACATATATGTTTGGAGGAAGTAAACTAAACATTTTCTATGGAGAACCATCACCATATACTATATCACAGGGAATATTTATACAATGGCTTCCATCACCAAGAAATGGAAGCTTTTCATATATTATGGCAGGTGTGTGGTATATAGAACTTGAACCTGTAGATATAAAATATGGTGATATAAATATGTGGCTTCCTACAATAGAAGTTATTGGTCTTTCTACTGGTTTTTTAACTCCATCTTCTGATACTACACTTACAATACCAGCGGCAGCAAGAAATGTGATAACTGTTGGTGCATATAATGCATTGACAGACAGTATGGCATCATTTTCAGGCAAAGGGAATACAACAGATGGCAGGTTTATGCCAACAATTGTAGCTCCTGGTGTTGACATTATGAGTACTGCTCCTAATGGTGGATATTCTTCTAATACAGGGACATCAATAGCAGCCCCTTTTGTTACAGGAAGTGCTGCTCTTATGATGGAATGGGGCATAGTAAGAGGCAATGACCCATATTTATATGGTGATAAATTAAAGGCTTATTTAATAAAAGGAGCAAGATGGCTGCCAGGGCAGAAAGGATTTAACACACAAGCTGGTTGGGGAGCATTGTGTCTAAGAGATAGTCTGCCTTTGTTGTGATGCTGTTGGAAAATTAAATATGCTTGTATTTTTTTTTAAAACATGATATAATCC
>DESG01000098.1 GCA_002361175.1 Lachnoclostridium sp. UBA3320
TTCTTTCTTTTTTCTTTTTTCCCTAAAAGCAATTCCCGACACCTTTTTCTATAGTCTGCCCGAATAAAATTTAATATAATTTCGGCTTCTATTTCAGCATCTCTGTGCTCGAGTAAGATCTCAGCATCTTTCAAACACATCTCTATCGTTTTTCCCTCTTGATAAATCCCCAGTAATTCATTCCAATTCTCATATTGTAAATCCCGATATTCCTCATATTCCTGCTTTTTTTCATCCCATGTAAAATAATAAAATATATTTTCTTTTGTCCTACTATATATTAGAAACGTCTTATGCTGATCCAGCAACTCAAGTACATATTCTCTTTTTACCATATGTATTCTCCTACCAAGTATTAGTTTCTTCATCTATTTATTGAGCGGCATCTATAGATAAAATATACATATTCAATATTCTTGTGTGCCTTTAATAAAAAAACTTCTCTTAATATCGCATCCCTTCACCTCTACTACAAATTTTTTAGGCCATACTTCCTTACATCTTTATGACGCATAAATAGCAAATTTTGTCCGACTTTTTCGTACTGTCAATCCCTTGTCTTTTGTCTAAAATATCTAGAGAAATGCTGATTAATTAACTCCATTCTCAGCATTATCCCAATTTGTCATACTTTTATAAAATGCAAGGGGGATTTTAATCCTATATGTTGCTGTTTCCTCTTGCATTTTAATCTTTTTGAGAACCTATCCCAAAAATGGGCACAATTATACTGTACACCCTATAAAGTCTTTTGTTCTGCCAGCCCTGCTGCACATTAATAGATTCGCACTGGCAAACAACATATGGAACCGATGCATGTTTTTTGCGATTCCACGGTATGCAACTTTTGAGTATCCCATTTGCTTTTTTATAATGAGAAATGGATGTTCAACCTTACTGCGGACTGCGGACTTTTGATGTTCCATTTTTTTGTCCCAATTAAGCCCTTTGAAATCATCCGCCATTTTGAGGCTGGAAGGGCGTTTGTTTACCCGGAACTCAATCTTGGATTTCTGCTCATCGTCCTTAATTGCTGGCTGGTTGGCGGCTCCAAGATATCCGGAGTCACCATATACTACCTCATCATCTTCTCTGATGAGATTTGCAGTTTCTGAGACATCATGTATATTTGCAGATGTACCGGTTATTGTGTGGACATATCCACTTCCTGCATCAACGCCGGCGTGTACCTTCATTCCGAAGTACCATTCATTGCCCTTCTTTGTCTGGTGCATTTCAGGGTCACGCTTGCCCTCCTGATTCTTAGTGGATTTTGGTGCTGCTATAAAGCTGGCGTCAACAATCGTGCCGCCATGCATCATAAGGCCTGCCTCATCAAGACGATTGTTGACACCAGCAAAAATCTTCTTGCCAAGTTTATTTGCCTCAAGTATGTGTCTGAATTTAAGCAGGGAAGTTGCATCCGGCACCTGCTGTTCATGGAAATCAATGTGCATAAAAGAGCACATAACGTAACTGTTATAAATGAAATCCTCGATTCCTTCATCAGATAAATTAAACCAGATCTGCATAAGGTACATGCGAAGCATGGTTTCAATACCAATAGGTTTGCGGCCACGCTTGTTGGCGAAATAGTATGGGCGAATCATTTCTACCCAGTATGGCCATGGTATGATTTCTTTCATGGCATCAAGGAATTCTTCACGCTTGGTTTTCTTCTTGCGGTTGGAGTATCCTATATCGGAAAATGTTAATTGATTCATAGGTATACGTCCTTTCAGTTGATGCCTATATTGTACCAAAAATCATGAGGAAATGCATGAATTAATCAGCGTTTCCCTAGCAATGTTTTGCATAATCTACATATTATCACAATTGCGTAAACACTCTTCCATTTTCAGATGGCACTACCCTGATTTCTATACAAAGCAATGCCATCCAAGTATGTTATGTACTAAACTTCAATTGTTTCTCCACTTTCCAAAACTTGATCCGTGACACTACTACCATTATGCATAAAACAATTTCATTAAAATGATCTCCTTTTCCATTTACTCTATTTTTTTCAACATGACGAAAATATATTATCATATCAATAATAATAATGATCATGCACATAGGGAGAATTCCTGGTACGTTGACGTTTGTGCTTTTTCCATAATTTTATGGAGATATCTGGATTGGGATGGTAATGCGGTCTTTGTCCTTTTCCTCCTTTATGCCACACAGGTTCTTTCCCTTTTCCTGCTTTCTTTGCTGCTTCATATGCTCTTTTCTTCGTATTATATCTTTTTCTTTTTCCAGGTGGCTCAATTTCCCTTTCTTCTTTTTGTGTCTTTTCATTTGACTTTTTACTGGCATCTTCTTGTTTCTTTTTAGTATCTTGTGCTTTATCTGAAGTATTGCTTTTTACTGAAGTTTTTGTCTCCTTCGGTGTCTCTACAGTTTCCGTTTTATACATATACGTATAAGTATAATTAACTACTGCTTTGACAATCTTTCTGCCACAATAATACAAATGGTTAATACCTTTCCAAAGGGCATATGAAATTGTAATAGACAGGCCAATCTCAAAAAATATTGTCACCGTTGAAGCTACAGCCACTGCCACCGCCGCATGCCCACTCGGATCCACA
>DESG01000051.1 GCA_002361175.1 Lachnoclostridium sp. UBA3320
TATAATTGTAATATAAATTTTTATTACAAAAAGAGCAAATATAGGGAATCAATAAGTATAGGTAAGAAAATAGGAGTAAATATATGGCACTTGAAAATAAATTAGGCATTGATAATTCATCTGAGCTTGCAAGAGAAGAAGAAAAAATAAGTAAAGCTAAAGCGATTGAGCTATATGAAAAAGATATTGTAAAAGAAAGTGAGGTTGGAAAATTTTTGGGACTTGCAAAAATTCACAAGTTTCTTTTTGATGAAATATATGAATTTGCTGGAAAGATAAGAACGGTAAATATTGCAAAAGGAAATTTTCGATTTGCACCAGTGATGTATTTACAATCTGCTTTAAAATATATTGATAATATGCCACAATCGACTTATGATGAAATTGTTGAAAAATATGTAGAGATGAATATTGCCCATCCTTTCAGAGAAGGCAATGGAAGAAGTACTCGCATATGGCTTGATTTTATTTTTAAAAAAGAATTAAAATTAGTTGTAGACTGGAGTAAAGTAGATAAAGAGGATTATCTGCTTGCTATGGAAAGAAGTCCTATTAAAGATATAGAAATCAAAGTTTTATTGAACAATGCACTGACAGAGAAAATTAATGACAGAGAAATATATATGAAGGGTATTGACGTAAGTTATTATTATGAAGGATATAATACCTTTAAAGCTGAAGAATTATAAGTAGTAAAAACACCCCCTCAATTTTGAGGGGGCTTAATATTTTATTATTCTGCAAGTGCAACTTTGCCTTTGATTATCTCTGTCATCATCTCTTCTGCATCTTTAAGACCAGAACCTTCAAAATCAGAAATCATTTTATCATATAACTTATCAAATTGGTCAGCTTTTGCTGTTACACAGCTAATTAAAGATGCCTGTGCAATTTCATCTAATTTATTAGTAATATCAGTAAGTTCTTGTGGCTGTGAAAAAGCCCATACTGGAGTATATGCAGGAGTTTCAAATTCATCTTCCTGTGGGAAAACATCTACCATTAACTCTGTACCCCATGCCTTACATGCAGCTTTTTGTTCTTCATTGTATTCTGCAATAACTGAATCTTTGCTGTCAGTTGTATATGTACTTCCTGTAGGGTCTTCAATACCTATACCATAACATGGGAATGGATAATTGTGGAAACCTACACCTGTTGTCTTAGAATAGTTTTTGTCATTATTAGATGCATCAATTTCTTCTTGTGTACGATAACGATGTCCATCATCATCTAAAAGATAATTAGTGCCTTCTATTCCCCAGTTTACCAGTACCTGGCCTTCATCAGAACAAAGATAATCCAGATATTTAATTGCTGCTTCTGGATTTTCACAGGCAGTTGTAATACCTACACCCTGACCTGCTGGAAGTCCCTGATACATCAAAGAAGGAGCCTTTGTATCTTTATCCATTGTTAAAGGAATGCCACAGTATGTCTTATCAAGTTTTCCATCCTGTTTCAAAATCTTTTCACCATCTGCATAGTCCCAATCAGTATCAAGAAGTGCTACTACACGTCCAGATGAAATTTTAGCAATGTAATCGTCATGTGTCTGTGTTGCAAATTCAGGGTCAAGAATACCTTCATTATACATTTTATTTAGCCATTTAAAATATTCACGTATTTTATCAGAAGTAAATTTGTATGTAGCATTATAGCTATCATCTATTAACCATTGTCCATTATCTGGTGCACCCTCTGCAATATACCCTGCTGGATTTCCAAGTGTAATCATCCAGTGCCAATCTGATACAGAAAGGGTAAGTCCCATAGTGTCCATACCATCTTCTGTCTTTGGATGTGCTTTAATATAGTCTTTAATCATCTTTTCAAATTCCTCTAATGTATCTGGAATTTTATAATCATTTTCTTTTAAAGCTGCGAATTGTATCTGTGCTGTACCAGAGTTTTCGTATTTAGTGCCACCAACTGCATAAGAGCATAGCTGATAAATAGAAGGGTCATCTTCAGAATATTTTAGCTTTTCAAACTCATCCCCATACAATTTCTTAATATTTGGGCCATATTCTTCGATTAAATCTGTCATATCAATCATTGCGCCTGCATCAATTAAACTGCCTACATCACCTTTTGCATAAATCATATCTGGGAAATTCTGCTCTGCAATCATAAGTGATATTCTCTGGGTATCAGCACCTACAGGATAATCTGTCTTTAACTTTACACCAGTCTTTTCTGTCAGTACCTCTGCTACAGGGTCTGTCCATGGGTCTTCCTGACCATCTGCATTATAAAATGTCAGCTCTACTACTCCATTTTCATCTGTTCCGCCACTACCCGAATTGCTTCCACTGCTATTGCCACCACTGTTGCCACAACCTGTTATCATGCTGGCTGCCATAGAAGCAGACAACAGCAAAGCACCTACTTTTTTTGTTTTCATAAACATTACTCCTTTTTTTAATAATATAAAATAATTTCATCAATCTTTTACTGCACCAAGTGTCATACCACCAACAAAGTATTTCTGTAAAAATGGATATACAACAAGAATTGGCACTGTTGCAACAATCGTAATCGCCATACGTACAGACATCGGAGATACTGCATTTTTAAGCTGTGATGACGATGCATGAGGGTCAATCTGAATTGTAGCTTGTTCCATAATTTCATACAGTACATACTGTAATGTTGGCAAGTTTCTTGCATAAAGATAAGTATCCATAAATGAGTTCCACTGTCCTACTGCCACAAATAAAGCTACTGTTGCTAATGATGGTGTACAAAGTGGAAGAATAACTCTAAGCCAGATTGTGAAATCATTTGCTCCGTCTAACTTGGCTGCCTCTTGTAATGCTATAGGCAATCCTTCAATAAAAGAACGCATAAGTATAACATTGTATACCCATACTAATCCAGGGATAATATATACCCAGAAATTGTTGCTTAATTTCAGAGTTCTTGTCAAAAGAAGATATTCTGGAATCATACCACCACTTACATACATTGTAATGATAAATAAAATTGTAAAAGGCTTACACCACTTTACAAGTTTTTTA
>DESG01000166.1 GCA_002361175.1 Lachnoclostridium sp. UBA3320
AATCGTTAAGTTGATGACATTGCCGTTAATAGGAGTATAAACTGCTAAGATATAAAAATCAACAACATATCCGCAACTGGTCATTTTATTGCCGTCATTGGTAAATCATCTTCTGCAAACCCGTCCAGTCCTATTGTCAGTATAAATTTTTTATCTTCTGTCCTGAAATTTATATGTCCGTCATAACTGTCTACAACTCTTTGTATACTATACATTCCATACCCATGGTTTTCTTTGTCAGGTTTTACTGTCTGTGGCATACCACCTTTGGAATTAATATCCATTTGCGCTGGATTTTTTAATATTATTATAAGCATGCATTTTTGCCTTTTGCATGACAGGTGTATCCAGCGCTTTTCTCCCTGCGGCAGCCTTAAATTTGCCTCAATCGCATTGTCCAGAAGGTTTGCGAATAATGCACATATGTCCATAGGCTTTAAAGTCAATTCTGACATATCATCACATTTCACCTCAAACTTGATGTTTTCCCTTTGTGTATCCTGAAGTTTGCCATTTAAAATTATGTCAATAACTGGGTGGCATGTCCATATACGGTTTTGTCCCTGTGCCAGTTCTCCATATATCTGCTGTATATAGTTCAGCGCATCTTGTTGCCTGCCAGTTTCCATCATGCTCTGTAGCGTGCTTATATGGTGCTTCATATCATGCAAAAGTGCAGCTTTCTCTCTTTGTGCATTTAAAAGTGTATTATAATTGTCCTCTAACATTTGAAATCTTACTTGTAATATCTTATCTCTTGTATTTTCTTTTTGAATAGTTCTGTATATAAAAAATACAGCTAGTATAAAGAAGAATGCCAGCCAGCTTAATACAAGGCGCTCTGCCACTAACCTTTTATACACCTTGTGAAAGTACAGCACACATAAGACAAGAATCACCATAACAGGAAAAGACCATTTCTGCCCATACTTCCTAAAAATCTTTTCAAAACACAAAAATAATTTGTTATTAAGACATATAAGAATAATCCCACAAAACAGTATACAAGCACAATGGTATATATTCATATCTATTAAAGTATTGGGCTGTATATCAAATTCTCTTAAAAAAATAGCGGCAAGCGATATTATAAAAATTCCATATAAGTCCAAAACTAGCCACAAGCCCAATGCAATACAAAAAGTGTGCCAAAGATTTCTATGATATTTACGGACTATGCCAAAGATTATGCAAATTTTTTCAAATACATATATAATTTCACATATATAATAAAAGATTTTCATTTAGAGGCTCTCCCAGAATGACAGCATTTTTTCCTCAAAGCCTTTTTTCATGCGTCTGCTGCAATGCAGCACAATACCCGAATCAAGCTTTATTTCATCTTTGTTAAACTTTGATATACACCTTAAATTTACAATTTGCCCATTGTTGATATAAGCAAATTCGCCAATGGGAAGCTCTTTAAAAATAGTTTTTAAAGGTTTTCTTTCAGTGTACTTTGCATCCTTGCAATAAAAAACTGCATCTTTCCCATCCTTTTCAATATAAAAAATATCATCAAGTTTCACTTTTTTATACTTTGAATTTGCCCCTAGTAAAAAGTCTCTCGTCTTCCACTTCCTACACTCTTCCTTATGTATCTTTTCCAATGCTTTCTTAAGTTCACTGTCAAGCTCTTCTTTCATAATATAATAGAAAGCTTCTAACTTTATGCTTTGAAGTGCATACTTTTCGTAAGACGTGATAAATACAATATACTCCTCTTCTCCAGATTGCTTAATATATTTTGCAAGCCTTATACCATCTGTGTCTGGCATTTCAATATCCAAAAAATAAATCTTGTATCTGCTGCCCTGTTCAAGTTTTTTCAATAAATGTTCTGGATTATTATAAATATCTACTGACATATTTTTTCCACTCCAGAGATTTTGGATATTATCATACAACTTACAGGCAAAGAACCTATCATCATCTACAATGGCTATTTTTATAACTTCTTCCAAAAAAATTTTTCCTTTCTCTATTCACGCACTTTAAGGTCAAGCAACACTGAATCATAATATTTTTCAAGTTCACACAGTATTTTCTGTCGTTTAGCAAGCACTAGCGAAAATTGCTTTTCTTCTATCTGTAACTTTGCTGTGTCTCCAGACGTTCTCACACGAAAATTGGTAAATCCTATAGATGATAAATATTTTTCTGATATTTCTATCTTTTTAATCTTTTCTTCTGTAATTTTTTCACCAGCAGATATACGTGTGGCAAGACATGCATAAGCTGGCTTATTCCATGTAAATAGTCCTGCCTCTTTAGACAGCCGCCTGACATCATCTTTAGACAGTCCACACTCTCTAAGTGGAGAACGCACCGACATTTCTGTAAGGGCACGCATACCTGGACGGTCTTTTGCATCATCAGAGGCATTAGTTCCATCTGTTAATACGAAATACTTATCTTTTGCTGCTGCCTTAGCAATTTCTGTAAAAATTATTTTTTTGCAGTAATAACAACGATTACAAGGATTACCTGTAACTACTTTATTGGCAAGTATATCTACATAAATAATTTGCATATCTGCGCCTAATTCTTCTGCAAGACGCTTGGCATCATCAAGTTCAAACTGTGGCTGAAACGCAGACTTTACATAATAAGCTTTAACACATACTCCAAATTTTATTGCAGCGTAAAGTAAATAGGCAGAATCAGTACCTCCTGAAAATGCAATAGCAATCTTTTTATTTTCTGCAAAAAAGTCTTTTAATTCCATTTATATCCTTCTTTCTATCTCTAAGATAATTGCCAATATCTGTAATACACAGTAAGGATGTTATCAGAAAAATTCCAGGAATTAGTATAATCCACCATGAACCTGACAACAAACTTTTTTCTGACAATGACAACAGACTTCCCCATGAGATTATTTCTGTGGAAAGACCAATGCCCATAAAACTTAGTGTAGATTCATAGACAATGGCTGTACGTATATTCATAACTACCATAAACATAATAGAAGACATAAAATTTGGTATAAGGTGCTTATTAAGGATATGGAAAAAACCAGCCCCCATGCAGCGTGCGGCAATAACATATTCACTATTTCTTATTTGTAAAACTTCTGTGCGAACTACCTTGGCAACAGCCACCCAGCTTGTAATTCCAATAACAAATGTAATGCTAATTACGTTGGCATCGCCAAGCACTGCCTGAATTAACACAACAAGGAGTAATTCTGGTATGCTTAAAAATATCTCTGTAAACCGCATCATAATCGCATCAAGCCACTTTGGTGCAAGACCACTTGCCGCACCATAGCAAATTGCAATAGAAGTGGATATCGCTGTTGCAAAGAATCCAATAAATAGTGATATTCTGCCACCATACCAAACCATTGAAAAAATATCACGTCCCATAGTGTCAGTGCCAAACCAAAACTTTTTACAAGGTGCTATATTGGCATTGTATAAATCCATGTATGTAGGGTCTTGTGGTATAAACAACTCACAAAATAGACAGCCGAGCACAATAATTAAAAATAGTACTATAGAAAAAATTGGCTTTCCTTTATACCATTTTGTATTTTGAGGCGATTGCTTGTCAACAGGACGCATGCCAACCAGAGTAAAACGGTTATCAGACATCCGACACCTCCATTATTCTAGCGGTTTCACTTTCCCTAATTCTTGGGTCAATTCGCTCATCAATAATCTGTGCAATTATATTACAAAGAATTACTACAGTTCCAGACATTATACAAAGCACCATAAGTAAGTTGTAGTCTTTGTAACGTGCACTTTCATATGATAATGTGCCAATGCCAGGATATGAAAATACTGTTTCCACAATATAAGTTCCTCCCATAATATGTGGTAAGGAAATTGCCATTATACTTAAATAAGATGGCAGCACATTTCTAAGACAGTGTTTAAAAATTATGCTTCTTTTACTAAAACCTACAGACTTTTCAAGAAGTACATATCCTGTACCAATTTCTCTAAGTAATCTGTTTCGCACCATATAAGCATAATACCATAAATGGCTTGCTATTACCACTGTCATTGGAAGAATTAAATGTAAAATACGTCCCCAAATGTCACCTTCTCTTCCAATAAAGTATGCACCACTGCTTGGAAACCATTTTAAATTAATTGCAAAAATAAGAATTAATACTAGTGACATCCAAAATTCTGGTATACAGCTTATAATAGTTCCCACCTTGCAAATCAGCTTATCAAGCCACTTTCCATTATGTAAGATACATAGTATGCCAAGCATAGGCGACAATATAAAAATAAATAAAAAACCGATGCCTCCCAAAAGCAGTGTATTGGGAAGTCGTTCTTTTATAACTTCAAGTACGTCTGTCTTGTATTTAAATGATATGCCAAAGTTGCCATGTGCTGCATTTTCAAGCCAACGTATATACTGTATATGTATTGGTGCATCAAGACCAAGTTTTTTTTCTGCACGTTCTCTCTCTTTTGGGGACATCTTTTCTACACGGCTGCCATAATATGAAAATAATGCATCTCCAGGTGCAAGACGTGCCACGTAAAATACAGCAATAGACAATAAAAATACACTTAGTATAAAAATTAAAATTTTCCTGCTATAGTACAGGTATGGATTTTTATTAATCATTTTCTCTCCATTCTAACATCGTCTTTTCCATTTCACGCTGTGGGTCGGGAATTGGAACTGATGAAAGCAACGCCTTTGTATAAGGATGTAATGGATTTTCAAATAACTCATTTACAGGGGCTACCTCTACAAGCTTTCCTTTATACATAACACCAACACGGTCACAAAGGTATCTTACAACAGATAAATCATGTGCTATAAATAAAAAGGAAAATCCATGCTCTGATTGCAGGTGTTTAAACAAGTTTATAATCTGTGACTGTAGGGATACATCAAGTGATGCCACAGGCTCATCTGCAACAAGCAACTCTGGCTCCATAGATAAAGCACGTGCAATAGCCACACGCTGACGCATACCACCTGACAACTCATCAGGATATTTGTCCAGATAAGACTTATCCATGCCAACATAATAAAGCTGAAACTCTGCTTCATTGCGAAATGAACCTCTTTTAGGTTTTATATTGCAAATTTTCATAGGTTCAGCAATAATATCTGCCACAGTCATATGTTTATCCAGGCTTGAAGCTGAATCTTGAAATATCATTTGCCTTGATGATTGCAGCATTTTTCTATTTTTAAAAAATTGCTTTCTGTCGCAGATATTGATTCCTTTATATAAAATTTGCCCCAAAAAGGGTTTGTAAATATTCATAATGCAGCGTGCAACTGTAGACTTGCCAGATCCTGACTCTCCAACTAGTCCAAAAATTTCACCTCGGCGAATTTGAAAAGACAAATCATCTGCTGCTTTTACCACATTATTTTTGCCTAATTTAAAATATTGTGACAAATGCTGTACATCAAGCAATGTGTCTGTACTAATGTTACAACTATTTTTTTCATCCTGTCTGGTATCTGGCACAGTGCATGAATGTAACACAAATGGTGGAAAGATATCTGGACATATTTTTGGTGCACGCTTATCTAAAAGCCATGTCGCTGCATAATGCGTATCACTAACTTTAAACATAGGCGGCATTTCTTCATAGTCAATATTTAAAGCATATTTATTACGACATGCAAAGGCATCCCCTATAGGTGGATTAATTAGCACAGGCGGCATCCCAGGAATAGTGTAAAGTTCTTCTCCATTTTTGGCAAAATATGGCAATGAGCGCATAAGCCCCCAAGTGTATGGATGACGAGAATTATAAAAAATATCTTCTGAAGTGCCAATTTCTACAATCTTTCCAGCATACATAACTGCAATTCTATCAGCAACCCTAGCTATCACACCCAAGTCATGTGATACAAAGACAATAGCTGTCTGAAATTTTTTCTGAATATCCTTTAACAAATTTAAAATTTGGCTCTGAATAGTTACATCAAGAGATGTAGTTGGCTCATCTGCAAAAAGAATTTTGGGTTCTGATGCCAGAGCCATCGCTATAACAGTGCGCTGAAGCATCCCTCCTGAAAAGTTGTGTGGGTACAATTTATAGCGATACTCTGGATTTGTAATGCCAACAAGTGTCATAAGTTCAATAACCCTATTATAAATAGCATTATGTTTCATTTTTGGATTGCATATCTTTACCGCTTCTGCAATCTGCTTTCCGATACAAACAGATGGGTCAAGTGATGTCATAGGGTCTTGAAGCACCATTGAAAATACTTTTCTACGCAGACACTCCATATCCTTTTGGCAATAATTTGTTATATCAGTGCCATTTACTAAAATACTGCCGCCCTTTATAAAGCCATTGTCTGGCAGAAGTTTCATAATTGTCTTGCAAAGAACGCTTTTTCCGCACCCAGACTCTCCTACTATTGCAAACACTTCACCTTTATTTAGTGAAAAACTCACATCCCTAACTGCCTGAAGCTCACCTTGTGCAGTATTAAAACTTACAGAAAGATTTTTAATTTCTAAAATAGCTTGCATAAAACTCCTAAATTGTCCATTCTATTATATTCCAAAAAATTCCCACACCATGATGCCCCATAACTGTATCAGCGTCAATGCCTTTAAGCCTTGCATCGGCAACATAACATGCATCTATATAGCAGATAAATGCAAATGCAGGGTCTTTTGCCAAGGCTTTTTGAAACTTATTATAAGCTCTGGAACGTTTCTTTTTATTATCAGTCTGGCGTGCCTCAAGCAGATATTTATCAACATCTGTATTAGAATAGCCAGAATAATTAGCACCCTTGCCTGTACCAAATACTTTATAAGTATGGTCATCTGCATCAAACGGACTGCCCCATCCAATAAGATAAGCCATCTGTCTTGTCCAGTCAACTTGTGCAGGGATATCAACAGAACAGTTAATCCCTACTTCACAAAGCTGTTGAGCGGCAGCACTTGCGATGTCAAGACGTACTTGGTCTCCCGCTGCAACACTTATAACAAAACCAATTTCTTCACCATCACGCTCATAAAAGCCTTGTTTTCCCATTACGCATCCTGCATCTTCAAGAATTTTTTTTGCCTTTGCAGGGTTATAATTATACTGCTCTACATTTTCATTATTATAAATATTGCGCTGTAATGGTCCATAAGCAGTAATTCCATATCCAAGCAAAACTGTATCAAGAATAGCATCCCTGTCAATACTATAGCAGATTGCAGGAATAATATCTCTGTTCTTTGTCCAGTATTCATTTTGAAAATTAAATAAAATTCCACGATAATCTGAAGTAGTCATATTGTAAACTGTATAGCTGTCATTATTCTTAAACTGCATACAGTCCTTTGGAGCAAGCAATGCAAGATTCAACTCACCTGACTGCATCTGCATCGCTTTAGCATTATCATCAGTAACTATCTTAAAAATAACTGTATCAATATTTGCCTCGCCTTTAAAATAATCTTCATTCTTTACAAGCGTTATAGCTTGTCCCACATCCCAGCTTTCCAGTTTATAAGGGCCAGTACCTATAGGATTTTTAAAGAAATCAGATTCCTGCATATCCTCTCCTTTAAGCAGATGCTCTGGCAGGATTGGCATGGTCATATAATCTAAAAATGCAACATTAGGAGCGGCAAGTTTAAAAGAAATAGTATGTTTATCAATTACTGTAATTTCTTCAACATCTTCATAATTTTGCGCATTTTCAGAACCATTGTCAGGGTTCATAATTGCCTCAATAGTGAATTTGACATCATTCGCTGTAAAAGGCTCTCCATCATGCCATTTTACGTCTTCTTCTAAATGAAAAGTATATGTACACATTTTATCATTAAAAGACCAATTCTTGGCAAGACCTGCAACAACCTGGTTATCACCATCATGCGCAGTCAGCCCATCAAAAAGTAATATATTAATCTCTCCATGCTCATCTATAGCTGGATTAATACGTGTATAATCTCCACTGCCATACACAAGGGTTTTATTATCTAAAACAGAATTAGTATGAGTACTAGAATCAGTTGTAGCACACGCCGTTATGTTTATAAGTATAATAATAGACAAAAACACATAAATAATTTTTTTCATAATAATAAAATATCCTTTCACAACCTACAAAATTAAAAAAACTTAACATAAAAGCACATAAAAAAAGCATATAACTTCTCTGCTGAAAAGCTGTATGCCTTCTGAACATACATTGTGTATTATTTAAAAAATTAACTTAAAAAGCTTCTGCCTTTACCATTCGCTTCATGCGAATTATCTTAATATTTATTATTTTAGATTATGACAACATACTTGTCAACAGGTTTGCAACATAATGATAATATAATTTTATTTGGGTATGCGATAGTTTATTTAAATCACATTTTTTTGAGAATTTTTTCATTGACAAATGCCAAATTATAATATATATTAAATTTATAAAAATTGAAAAGAGGGATAAAATAATTTGTTAATTTATAAAATAGATATAATACAAGAACTTTCAGAAATTGGAATAAATACCACAGTTGCAAGAAAAAGCGGTATTTTTGGACAAGATACAATGCATAAATTTAAAAACAAAGATACAAACATATCTTTAGAAATATTAAATAGATTGTGTTGTGTTCTAGAAATGCAACCAAGAGACATTTTGAAATATGTAGAAACGGAAAAGGACAGAGAAAAAATAATATCAAAAATATGTGATATCAAAAAACAATGAACTAATAATCAATGTGAAAGGTAAATTATAAATGAATTTAAAAATTGCATTGCTTCAGCTTCTTCCAGGAGACAGTTTAGAAGAACAGTTTCAAATAGGAAAAGCAGCCTGCGAAAAGGCAAAAGCTATGGATGCCGACATTGCTTTATTCCCAGAGATGTGGAGTGATGGGTATTTAATTCCACAGGATGAGACAGCTATAAAAGATTTATCTATTACTTCAGATGATAATTTTATACAGAAGTTTGGCAAACTCGCCGCAAAATTACAGTTAGCGATAGGTATCACTTTTCTCGAAAAGCATAATCCAAAACCACTGAACTCTATTATACTTTTTGACAGAAACGGAAAGGCAGTTTTGCATTATTCCAAAGTGCATACTTGCGCCTTTGATTTGGAAAAAATGTTATCTTCTGGTGAAAACTTTTTTGTTGCAGACTTAGATATTGGCAGAGGTACTGTAAAGATTGGCTCTATGATTTGTTTTGACAGAGAATTCCCCGAAAGCGCAAGAATTTTGATGCTTAAAGGTGCAGAAGTGATTTTAGTTCCAAATGCCTGTCCAATGGAGATTAACCGTTTGTCAGCACTTCGCACCAGAGCTTACGAAAATATGCTTGCAATTGCCACCTGTAACTATCCTGATGGACAACCTGACTGCAATGGACATTCCACTGTCTTTGATGGCATTGCATGGCTGCGAAATGAACCAGAATCACGTGATATGTGTATTATGGAAGCACCAAGTGAAGAAGGAATCTATGTGGCAGATATTGACCTTGATTTGCTGCGAGAATATCGTGCAAATGAGGTGATGGCGTATAAATACCGTCACCCAGAAACGTATCAAATTTTGGTTTCAGAATGGAAATATGAAATCCGCAAGCTTCGTAAAGACGAAATTGACTTATTAAAAGATTTTCTGTATGAGGCGATTTTTATTCCTGATGGTGTAAAGTCGCCTGCAAGGGATATTGTTGAAAAACCAGAACTGCGTGTATACACAGATGACTTCACTGCTCGAAAAGGCGATAATTGTCTGGTAGCAGATATTGACGGCAATGTGGTCGGTGCAGTCTGGACAAGAATTATGAACGATTATGGTCATGTGGATAATGACACGCCGTCATTTGCTATTTCCCTGTATAAGGAATACCGTGGTCATGGCATTGGTACAAAACTTATGATTAATATGCTTGAACTGCTAAAAAAACAGGGATATAAACAAGTGTCCTTGGCGGTGCAGAAAACAAATTATGCCGTTAAAATGTATAAGAAAATCGGATTTAAGACAGTGAACGAAAATTCCGAAGAATATATTATGGTGTGTAAGTTATGAGTAATGAATTAATAAAAAGTAATCTTGCGCTTACTGAAATGGATGTTATACAGTGGTGTCGTTCAAAAGCAAGTTAGAGAAAGGCTATTTAATATGAAAATATTAGTAATAGATGCACAAGGCGGAGGAATAGGCAAACAACTTGTTATTGCAATAAAACAAAATTTTCCAACAACAAAAGTTATAGCAGTAGGAACAAATAGTACTGCTGCTTCTGCAATGCTTAAAGCTGGTGCAGATGGTGCTGCAACAGGTGAAAATGCTGTAGTCGTTGGATGTCGTACAGCTGATATTATTGTAGGTCCTGTTGGTATTGTAATAGCAGATTCTATGCTTGGTGAAGTCACTTCTAAAATGGCTTTGGCTGTTGCAAGAAGTAATGCAACAAAAATATTAATTCCATTTAGTCATTGTGGAAATGTTATTGTTGGTGTACATGATTTTAATACAGGACAATTTATACAAGAAGCTATCAAAAATATTAAAAAAATTATTAATACAAAGTGAAAATTACAAAATGCCTCGGAGTGCCAGAAAATTCTAGTTATTTCTACCTGGCAACCGAGGCTTACAATATTAATATAAACAATTTTTACTGTATCTTATCTAACATCCTTTCTACACTTACAAGCTTTACACAAAGTACAAATACCTTTGCTGCCTGTTCCATCTCTTCAGGTGAAGGAAATGTCGGTGCAATACGGATATTTGAATCATCTGGGTCTTTGCCATAAGGGAAAGTAGCTCCTGCTCCTGTCAAAATTACACCAAGGTCTTTACATTTAGCGACAATGTCCTTTGCACAGCCTGGAAGTGAATTAAATGAGATAAAATATCCACCCCTTGGCTTAATCCAACTTCCTATTTCAAGTCCTGCAAGCTCTGTTTCTAACGTATCTAACACTGCTGCAAACTTTGGGCGTAAAAGTTTGGCATGAAGTTTCATATGGTTTTTAAGTCCTTCAATATTCTTAAAAAATCTTGCATGTCTGAGCTGATTAACTTTATCATGTCCAATCGTCTGAATTGCCATTTGGCTCATTATAAATTCAATATTTTTAGGTGAAGCAGCTATAGCAGATATACCAGAACCTGGGAAACTAATCTTTGATGTTGATGCAAAAATATAGACCATATCTGGATTCCCTGCTTTCTCACACTCTTCTAAGATATTCAATATTTCATCTTGTATATCTTCATACAAATGATGGATGCAATAAGCATCGTCCCAATAAATGCGAAAATCCTCTGCTGCTGGTTTTAATCTGGCAAAACGTCTTACTACTTCATCTGAATATGAAATACCAGTTGGATTTGAATACTTTGGAACACACCAGATACCTTTGACAGAAGCATCATTATTAACATACTTCTCTACCATATCCATATCTGGTCCATCATCATAAAGTGGAATATTTATCATTTCAATGCCGAAAAATTCTGTTATCTTAAAATGCCTATCATAACCTGGAACAGGGCATAAAAACTTTACATTATCCAATTTACACCATGGAACAGAACCATTAACACCATGCGTCATTGAACGTGCAACTGTATCATACATAATATTAAGGCTTGAATTGCCACATACAATAACATTGTCTTTTTTTACAGATATCATATCAGCCATAAGTTGTCTACTTTCGCCAATACCGTCTAAATCGCCATAATTGCGTGTATCATTACCAAGTACAGTTCTCATATCAGAGTCACTGTTTACTACATCAAGCATAGGCATGGTAATTGCAAGCTGTGAAAGCCCTGGCTTTCCTCTTGCCATATTCAAATTAAGATGCTTTGCTTCAAGTGTTTTATATTCCTCCTCAAGTGCCGCTTTTAATGAGAGCAGCTCTTCTCTATCCATATCTTTATATGCTTTCATGTCTATCCCTCCGATTTTTCTGTCTTTTCTCTTATGCAAATATTTTGCATTTACTATAATATAAAATTATCCAGTTTTTTGCAACCTTATTTTACCAAATTTTTTCGTAACAAATTTTATTAACTATCATAAAATAATAATAAACCTAATTTACAATGCGCAGTGCGGCGCAGAAATGAGGTATTATTATGCCATTATTAAAATCACAACAGACAGAAGATAAAGGATATTTTAGGGCTAATGTAAATTCAGTTATTGCTTCAAGACCAATAGTTGGAGCGAAAGTACAGATTACTGATGAAAACAACCCCAATGAAATAATTGAGGAAATTGAAACTGACATATCTGGTCAAACTGAATCTATTGAGCTTCCAACACCTCCACTTGAGTACAGTATGGAACCTGTTGCACAACAGCCATATTCAGTTTATAACATACGAGTTTCTGCGCCTGGCTTTGAAACAATAGAAGTTTCAGGCGCAGAAATACTTCCTGGGCAAACCGCTTTACAAAACATCTCACTTATGCCTATGGAAAATTCTGTTGGTGAAAGTGAAGAATTATATGTAATACCACCTCACACCCTGTATGGAACTTATCCGCCAAAGATAGCAGAGAGCGAGATAAAAGACACACAGGAAACAGGTGAAATAGTTTTAAGCCGTGTGGTCATCCCCGCTGGTGTATGTTCGCATATTCCATAGCCTTCTTACACTTCCAGAACTCCACTTTTTAAAATTTATACTTGTGTCTGTATAATATATCTTTCCTGTAGCATTATAAACCGAAGGCCTATTTACTCTATGATTGTCAAGCCATTTTGCTATTTCAGCAGAAGTATACCCCCTATTTTTAAGTTCACAAATCTTTTTTACAATTTCCATAGTCTCAGCTTCTTTAAGTGTACGTATACCATCTTTTATGACAATAGAATATCCATATGGAGCAAAATTCCCAACATATCCTCCTTTTGATTTTTGATACTGCTTTACGTCAGAGACTTTTCTGCCAGATTCCCTTGCATACCATTCATTCACTATATTTTTTATTCCCATAAAAAATACATCATTATTACTATTTTTATTTCTATTACTATTATCACTGTCATACTTTTCTTCAACAGCGATAAATCTTATCCCATATTTAGGAAAAACTTTTTCTATATACTCTCCTACTTCTATATAATTTCGTCCCAATCTTGAAAAATCTTTTACAATGACTGCATTAAGTTTTTTCTTTTTAATATCTGCAATAAGATTTTTAAATGCTGGTCTTTCAAAATTTAGTCCTGAAAATCCTCTGTCTAACTAAATGGCGTCTTTGATACAATTTGATTTTGCCTTTGAACTTTTTGATTTTTCCTCTAACAATTTGATTTTTTGTATACTTTTTGATTTTTCCTCATAGAAAAATCAAAAGGTTTGAAAATGGAACAAAACATGATATAATCCCTTAAATAAATCAGAATTTGGAGGTGCATTTATATGGTTTACTTTTCGAACGGACAAATAACTATTCGCAATATGGAGTATGGAGATGCTCAGGCAATTACGGATGCTGAAATCGAACAGGGGTGGGATGCGTCCATTGAGAAATATCAAAAAAGATTAGAAGACCAAAGATTGGGGAAGGCAATTTCATTGGTTGCAGAATATTCCAGAAAACCAGTTGGTTATATAAATATTTATCCCAATAGTACATGGGGAGCATTTGGAGGGAAAGGCTACCCAGAAATCATTGATTTTGGCGTTTTAGAAAAATATCGAAACCAGAGTATTGGTACAGTTTTAATGAATATAGCTGAAGAAATCGCCGCAACATATGCGGACATAGTGTACCTGGGTGTTGGACTTCACAGTGGCTATGGAAGTGCCCAGCGAATGTATGTGAAGCGTGGTTACATACCAGATGGTTCTGGCGTTTGGTATCAAGACAAAATATGCAAGCCATATAAGGAATGCAAAAATGATGACGATTTGGTTTTGTATCTTTCAAAGAAATTGTGAGATGACAAATTTCAGTTTGTGCATCAACAAAGCATCCCCTGTCAGCGTATTCGTCACAGGGGGATTTGTGCTTTCAAGCTTTAATCTCTGTCCCATCCTTAAAGGTAAAACGGATATCTTCCTTATCAAAAACTGTTACATATTCAATCAAGCTGTACCATAAATCCTCATCAAATTCAGTAACCAGCTCTTCCTGTTTCTGTAGTCCTTCAAGGAACAGCTCTATTTTTTCTTTCTGTGCCTGCTTTTTCATAATGGTATGACAGACCTCATCCAGTCGTTCTTGCACATTGTCTAACCGTTTTGCCAGTCCATCATATCTTTTCTTATATTCCTTCTGGTCAAGAGCAATCCGTGCATTTTCTTTGATACACTGCTGTATCAGTTCCGCTGCCACATTCAGTTCCTCCTGAAGCTGTGACCGTTCCGTTTCCAGTGGTCGCACATCAAAGAGCCTATCCTTGATGGCGTTAAAATTCTCGATAATTTCATCTTTTTCTGCTAAGAGAATATTCACAGCTTTCACAAAAAGCCCCTTGATGGTTTCCTCGTCAAGATGGGGCGTGGTGCATTTCTCACCGCCATCAAATTTGTGGTTGCACTGCCATATAGTCTTACGGTATTTGCTGTTGGAATGCCAGACTTTAGAGCCATACCAACTTCCACAATCACCGCATTTTATCTTACTTGAGAAAATACTGACGCAACTTTGCCTATTCTTGCCTGGATGCCTTACTGCCATCTGCTTTTGAACTGCGTCAAATTCCTGTGGTGAAATGATTGCTTGATGATTGCTCTCCACATAATACTGTGGCACTTCGCCCTTGTTGACTTTTTTCTTTTTAGAAAGGAAATCCACTGTGTAGACTTTCTGCAAGAGTGCGTCACCTTTGTATTTTTCGTTGGTCAATATGCTTTTTACCGTTCCAGATGCCCATGTTTTTTTGCCACCAGGTGATGGAATTTTATCAGCCATCAGTATCTTGGCAATTGCATAAGGCGAACGTCCTTGCAGGAAAAGACCATAAATCCTACGGACGATAGCCGCTTGTTCCTCGTTTATCACAAGATTGCCATCTTCACCCCTGTCATAGCCAAGAAACCTGCCAAAAGGCACTGTGACCTTGCCATCAGCAAAACGCTTTCTTTGTCCCCATGTGCAATTTTCTGAAATGGAGCGGCTTTCTTCCTGTGCCAAAGAGGACATGATGGTAAGGAGCAATTCTCCTTTTCCATCAAATGTCCAAATATTCTCTTTTTCAAAATAGCACTCCACTTTGTTTTCTTTAAGTTTTCGTATTGTGATAAGGCTGTCAACTGTGTTTCGTGCAAATCTTGATACACTTTTGGTAATGATAAGGTCAATGCGTCCTGCCAATGCATCATCTACCATACTATTGAAACCATCTCTTTTTTTTGTGTTACAGCCAGTTATCCCTTCGTCAGCGTACACAGACACAAATTCCCAGTCATCTCTTCCGTTGATATAATTAGTGTAATAATCCACCTGTGCTTCGTAGCTACTTTGCTGTTCCTCATGGTCGGTGGAAACACGAGCATAAGCGGCTACCTTTCGTTTTCTTTTGCTACCTATTGGGTCAGCTGTATATCTGTTCTTTGTCGCAGGTATGATAATTACACTTTTTGCCATTGCTTTATTTCACCTCCATTGAAATGATACTCAAGACTACCATCCTCAAGCACTGTTATGCTTTCAATCTGTTTCTCAAACTCCGCTGCATCAAATTTCTCCATTCCAAGTATCTGTACTGATATCCTCTTTAATTTTTCTTCACTAAAATTTATACTTATGCAATTCATTCCTGCTTTCTTTTTGGAACAGCATATCCAATGAACATATGTTTTTCCTTTTACTTTACATTTTTTTCGTGTGAAAAAATTTCCACAGATGCCACATCTAATCCTTCTGGTAAATGGATATGTGCGATTCTGCATTGCTGCCCTCCGTTCCATTTCCACCTGTACTTTTGCGTAAGTCTCACGGTCAATGATAGCTTCGTGGCAGTCAGGCATATAATACTGTGGCAACTCGCCATTGTTTTTTACCTTTGTCTTTGTGATAGAGTCAG
>DESG01000003.1 GCA_002361175.1 Lachnoclostridium sp. UBA3320
CGTTGCATAGGTCTTTCCTTTCTTATCAATCTGGTCATATTATTTAAAAAATTCTTTGTTGTTTCTATTATATCAAGTCACTACACAAAGAGCAAGCAAAAAGAAAGAGGACTGTTTATACAATCCTCTTTTCATTACTTTAAACTAACAATTTTTCTTAGAATCATTAATTTATCTATTGAATACTTTCTTCCTTTCCTCTATAGGTTTAATAATTTTATTATTTGCATGTAACAACAAGGCAACTGCTACTAAGAAAGCTACAAATTCTGCAATCGGAAACGCCCACCATATCATAAAATCTGCATTTGCAAACTTTGTAAACAGCCATGCCAATGGCAGTACAACAACACATAATCTAAGTACAGAAACAATCAGTGAATCCAGTCCACAGCCCAGTGCCTGAAACACACCCTGTATTGCAATATTTCCGCCTGCAAATAAAAAACCTGTTGCAATAATTTTAGACGCTAATATACACAAGTTTTCTGTTTCTTTTGACATATCAAACAACCCTACTAATGGATTAGTAAAGGTTTCTAATATGACCAAACCGATTAACATAATAATTCCAATATACAACATTCCATAAAAAATGCCTTCTTTTACACGTTTTTTATCACCTTTTCCGTAATTAAAAGATACCATAGGTGTAATAGCATCTCGAAGTCCAAAACCAGCAAAGAAAATAAACTGTTGAATCTTATAAAAAATACCATAGGCTGTTACTGCTGCCTGAGATACATTGCCAAAAATAATATTAACTCCATATGTCATAAATGACATAAGCGCCTGCATGATAATAGCAGGAAGTCCAATTACATAAATTTCTTTAACAATCTTGCGTTCTAGTTTCAAGTACTTTTTTCCAGATTTTACTTCTGTATTTTTAGTATAGTGAAAATACATTGCAACTAACATAGAAATAATTTGTCCAATTACAGTAGCATATGCTGCTCCTGTAATGCCCATTTTGGGCAAGCCAAAATATCCAAAAATCATAATCGGGTCAAGAACAATATTAACTACTGCGCCTGATACTTGGGCAATAGTGGAATATACAGTTTTGCCCACTGACTGTAATAATTTTTCATAGATAGAAAACAGTATTATTCCAAATGACATAACTAGACATATAGAAAGATACAAAGTTCCCATTTCTAGGATAATATCATCTTTAGTTTGACTTCCAATATAGGCTTTTGTGCCAAATAAGCCAAATAACAAAAACACTGCATAGATTATAAAAGCCAGTGATACGCCATTACCTGCAACTTTTGCAACCTTTTCTTTGTCTTGCTGTCCTAGGCTTTTTGCAAGTAAGGCATTGACACCAACACCTGTTCCAATGCCAAATGCTACAATAAGCATCTGTACAGGAAAAGCCAAAGTTAATGCATTGACAGCATATTCACCCATATGTGTGATATTGCCTGAATCTTGAATCCTTGCTACAAACATACTATCTACAATGTTATAACAAGCCTGTAGTACCATTGACAAAATCATTGGTATACCCATGCTTAACATGACTTTTGGAACTGAACCTGTTCCCATTTTGTTTGTTGTTGCTTCTCTACTCAATTTTTCCTCCATTTCTTTTGAGAAACTCTCAGGAGACTTTTTCGGAAAGCTGCCATAACCATATTTTTGTCTTTAGAGCTAAAAAAAGCGCAAACCCATAATCTGGATTTACGCTTTTGCTACTCGACTGTATCAGTATAAATGTTTTTTTATTTTTTGTCAAACAAAAATTTCTTTTTTATATTTATTTAATTTGACACATTAAAAAAAATTGTATATAATAATAATTAAAATATGTTCACTATAGAACTGTTCAAAAGTGGAAATGTGGGGTGATTATATGGACGACCATTTAGAGTTATTTTTAAGCGGTCAGCCATACAAGAAGCTGAAGGAGGTTGTCTATAAACCTGTTACAAAAAAATACAACCTTAGTATGTTTGATATAAAAGTTCTATTATTTTTGAAAGACCACGATATGTATGATACAGCAAAAGATATTGTTGAAGCTCATTATCTTGCAAAATCATATGTTTCAAAATCAATAGAAACACTTATTGAAAAGGGTTATTTAAAAAGAAAACAAGATATGCATGACCGAAGATGTATACATCTTGAATTACAAGAAAAAGCTCTGCCTGCAATTAATTATGTAAGGATAAAACAAAGAGAACTGGTAGATATTTTATTTAAGGGGGTTACTGAAGAGGAAAAACAGGCAATATTTAAGGTTGCAGAAAAAATCAGCAATAATATTGCTGAAACGTTAATGAATTCTAATACAGAAAATTAATAATATTTACAGAAAGGAGATTTTTATATGCAAGAAGAAATCATGGACAGCAATTTTGAAAAACTAATGAATGAATATACAAACAAATATTTACAGACGTGTATAGATAATAATTCAATAGATGTAAAATTATTTGATGAATATGGCGTTAAACGTGGACTTAGGGATAAAAATGGCAAAGGTGTTTTATCTGGCATAACTAATATTTCACTTATAAAAGCAACAGATATAGTAGACGGGCATGTTGTTCCATGTGAGGGACAGCTGTTTTATAGAGGATATAATATATATGATTTAGTAAATGGTTTTCGTAAAGATAAAAGATTTGGATTTGAAGAGACCGCACATCTTTTGCTCTTCGGTGATTTACCTGATATGGCACAGCTTGAGGAATTTAAAAAAATTCTTGCTAAGAACAGGAGACTTCCTACAAATTTTGTAAGAGATGTTATAATGAAAGCTCCAAGCAAGGACATTATGAATTCACTTACAAAAAGTGTACTTACATTGTCTTCTTATGATGATTCAATATCTGACAATTCTCTCGAAAATGTAATGAAACAGTGCATTATGCTTATAAGTGTATTCCCAATGCTTGCCGTTTATGGCTACCATGCTTATAATCACTATGAATGTGATGAAAGTTTTTATATACACAGACCTTCAGATGAACTTTCAGCGGCTGAAAATATACTTAGAATGTTAAGACCTGACAAAGAATATACTGATATAGAAGCAAAAGTACTTGACCTTGCACTTGTACTTCATATGGAACATGGCGGCGGCAACAACTCCACTTTTACAACAAGAGTAGTTACATCAGCAGGCTCTGATACTTATTCAGTAATTGCTGCTGCGCTGTCATCGTTAAAAGGACCTAAACATGGTGGTGCTAATATTAAAGTTGTTGAAATGATGAAAGACTTAAAATCCAATGTATCTGATATAAGTGACGAAGACGAAGTAAGAGCATACTTGCGTAAGCTTGTAAGACATGAAGCATTTGATAAACGTGGTCTTATATATGGTATGGGTCATGCAGTATACTCTATATCAGACCCAAGAGCACTGGCGTTTAAAAAGTTTGTGGAACTGCTTGCTAATGAAAAACATCAGAAGAAAGAATTTGAACTTTATTCTATGATAGAGCGTATAGCACCAGAAGTAATTGGTGAAGAATGCGCAATCTATAAAGGTGTAAGTGCCAATGTGGACTTTTACAGTGGATTTGTGTACAGTATGCTTGGTATTCCTGTTGAACTTTTTACACCAATCTTTGCAATGGCACGTATTATTGGGTGGAGTGCGCATCGTATTGAAGAACTTATAAATGTTGACAAGATTATAAGACCAGCATATCAAAGCATTATGGTTCCTAAAGTTTATGAATCATTAAAAGACCGTTCAACTCCCAAAATTGATACAAGCTATCTTAAAGAATTACAGCTTTCAATGAAAGATGAGAATTGTTAAACTTATATGTATTTACTATTAATAGAAAAAGAGGATATTATCAGTATGTCTGGTTATATTCTCTTTTTTTTAACCAATTTGGGACACAATAACTTTCCAAAATGTTTTCACATATGAACATTTCATGCATATAGTAATATAAATTTATTATTTTAAAATGTCATATGAGGTAATTCATGGAACAAAAAAATTATTACGTAAAAGGAAATATGATGACTTTTCCACTAGAATTGACAGAAACAAGACGAAGTGAAAAAATGTTTGATAATAAATATTTGTATCCTCCTGAAATAAGAGATATACAAATGGCGATAGAAGAACTTTGCGACAAGATGGAATACGATGGGAGCATGATGTATGATGAATGCCCTGATAAAGTGACAGTCGAAAAGATTGTAAAAAAAATGTGCAAAAAAGATGGGTTTAATAAATGCTGTGAGGAAAGTGACAAAAAATGGTTTATTGCACTTGTGCAGGTTATGTTGTGTAATGAAATGGCATATAGAAGAAATCGTAGAATGTGCCATAAGGACAGGATGGTTTCAAGATAACAAGGTAGCGTTTTAAAAATCATAATCTATATAAGGTGTGCCAATATAGATATGAACTGGAGCATCAGTGATTGCTACATGGATATTGAAACCTTGGGACAAGGGTACAATTCCATCATTGTGATTAAGTTTAGGGCTGTAGAAATAATAATCACAATAGTTTCCTGCATTATTATTTGAAATAGCTACAGTATTCTTATCATATTTTTTGATAAGGACAGTTATTGCATCTAATGCCTGTGACTGACTATTTATATCTGAAGTAAATATCAACTCTTTTGTAGTTTGATTTATATCTTTAATGCAGTATAAATTATTTGTATTAGAAGTTTCTATAAATGCATTGGTCATTTTTGTTTTAGATATACATAAACTTGAAAAAAATTGCACTGCTGCCATAGTCCAACATAAAATAGCTAATGATATTCCAAGACTTTTTGCAATTAAATATTTCCTGTAAGATTCCATAATGATTTGCCTCCTTTGCAAATCATTATTTCCATTTTACAGGAATTTATTCTTCTGGCGTTAAAATAGCATTATAAACATCACGTTTTGATATACCTCTGTCAGAAGCAACTTTTTTCATAGCCTCTTTTTTAGACAATCCTTCTGCAAGATAGATATTTATGTGTTCAGAAATACTCATCTGTTTCCATATTTCCTGCTTTTGTATTTCCAATTCATTAAAAGTGCATCCATCTATTATAAGGACATATTCTCCCTTTGGCTGGTTGTTATTATAATATTCTATTGCTGATGCAAGTGTATAAAGCTGTACTGTTTCATGAAGTTTTGTAAGTTCACGGCATATTGTTATTTTTTGATTTCCAAGTGAATTATAGAGTTCAGAAAGGGTACTTTTTAAATGATGTGGCGCTTCATATATTACTATTGTTCTTGTTTCATTTTTTAAAGAATCTAGTATTATTTTACGTTCTTTTTTATTAGCAGGAAGAAATGCTTCAAACGCAAAACGTCTTGTTGAAAGTCCCGACAGTGTAAGAGCTGTTATACATGCACATGCTCCTGGAAGTGATGTAACTTGTATTCCTGCTTCATACGCTTTTTTGACAAGTTCTTCTCCTGGGTCGGATATTCCAGGAGTTCCTGCATCTGTGACAAGTGCTATGTTTTTTCCTTCTAAAAGTTTATCTACAAGAGTTTCTGCTTTAGTTATTTTATTGTACTCATGGTAACTTGTCATAGGTGTTTTTATATTATAATGGTTTAAAAGTTTTATGGTATTTCTTGTATCTTCTGCCGCAATAATGTCTACTTCTTTTAGTATGCGCAGTACACGAAGTGTTATATCCTCAAGATTGCCGATAGGAGTAGCACACAAATACAACGTTCCTGACATAGTTAAATTCACCTTTCTGTTAAATATAAGGTCCATATATTTTTAAAATCCTGTCTGTATATTTTCCTGGTGTATTATAGACAATAATCGGCGGCTCTATTTTAATCATAGGATTTCCATCTTTAACAGCTTCTATAAGTACCATATTTGGCTCTTTGTCTATAAATGGATGTACAAGACACATTTTTTTAGGCTCAAGTTTATATCTTTTTAAAGTGGTAAATATTTCTGCAAGACGAAATGGCTTATGTATTATATACAATCTGCCATGTTCTTTTAATACAGCAGCACTTTCCCGTATCACATCATCTAATGTACAAAGAATTTCATGTCTTGCGATTGCCTTTGGCATTGTAGGATTTTTTAAGCCATGATTGTTATTCATATATGGAGGATTTGCTGTAACTGCATCAAATGTACTCTTGCCAAATATCTCTGAAGCTTTGCATATATCACCACATATAATATTTATTTTATCTTCAAGTTTATTAAAGATAACACTTCTTTTTGCCATATCAGCACTGTCAGGCTGTATTTCAAGTGCATCATAATGTTTTGCATCAGTTTTAGCAGCAAGAAGTATAGGAATTATTCCTGTACCTGTGCCAAGGTCTAAAACATTATCACCTTTGCGCAGATTGGCAAAGGCGGATAATAAAACTGCATCCATGCCAAAACAGAATTTTTTGGGATGCTGTATTATTTTATAATTTTTTATTTGTAAATCATCTAGTCTTTCGTCTGGATGTAAGAAAGCTTTTTCATCAAACATATAAAAAAATTCCAATATTAAGAATGGTGATGGTTGTTTTGTTTGCTGTGATTGTGTCCATTGTTATAGCGATTGTGTTTTTTATTGTCACTTATGTGTTGTGTAGTATTTTTATTTTGTTTATTATTGTGATTATTAGAAAAATCCTTATTATTTTTTTGCTTATTGTTTGGTCTCTTTGGATATTTTTTAGACTGTGTTTGCCATTTTAGTGATTGTTCATCTTCAAGTTCAGAAAGGTCTTCTATATCATTTTTTTCCATTTGTTCAAGTTCTTTAAGTGCATTTTCGTCAATTTCCTCATCTGGAAGAGGAATAGCTACTGTATTTACATCAGAAGAATTATTTCTCTTTTCAAATATAAGTTCACATGCAGGATATTCACGTAATTCTTTATCACCATTTTCTCTCGTTATAAGCACTTTAACTTTTTGTTTTAATACACTGACACTGTTGACAATTCCTTCATATCCATCTTTTGTTTTTATCTTAGAATTTATACTTGGGAGTGTACTGTTTAAATATTCATAAGCCTCTTCCTCATTTTTAAGACAGCACATAAGCCTGCCACATACACCAGAAATTTTAGCAGGATTTAGTGAAAGGTTTTGCTCTTTTGCCATCTTAATTGATACTGGGGCAAAATCTGAAAGATAACTGTGGCAACATAGAGGTCTGCCACATATACCTATTCCGCCCATAAGTTTTGTTTCGTCTCTTACACCTATTTGGCGTAATTCTATACGTGTTTTAAAAATTGCTGCAAGGTCTTTTACAAGGTCACGAAAATCAATTCTTCCATCTGCGGTAAAATAAAATAAAAGTTTATTTTTGTCAAATGTATATTCAGAATCTATAAGTTTCATTCCAAGTTCATGTTTTTTGATTTTTTCTAAGCATATATCAAATGCTTCCTTTTCTTTTATAGTATTTTCTTCGTTTATCTTGTCATCTTCACTTGTTGCAACACGTATTACAGGTTTTAGTGGCTGTATAACTTTGCTATCATCTATTTTGTGCGGTTCTAAAACTACAGTGCCATATTCTATACCACGTGCAGTTTCGACTATAACATGGTTTCCTTTTTTTATGTGAAGTCCTGCAGGGTCAAAGTAATAAACCTTGCCAGATTTACGAAATCTGACACCTATTATTAATATCATAACTAATCTCCATTATTATTCAGTCTTTAAAAGCCAGTACCATCAATTCCATTGCAACATCAAAATTTACATTGGCATTAAGACGTATTTTAGCTTTGTCGATTGCTTTTATTATTTTTTCAATATCCTCATATCCACGTGTACTTGCCTGTTTTGATATTGCATTATATTCTCCCTGATACAACAAAATATTATTATCTTTTGTTACTTTAAACATAAGCACATCTCTATACCATAAAAGCATTAAATCAAGATAATCATTTATATTATTTTTATTCTGTGCAAATATTTTAATAGTATTTACAATATCTGTTACATTCATATTATCTATAGATTTTAACAGATTCAGTACTTGATATTTCATTTCCTGAAAATCCTCAGAAGATGCAAAACGAATTGCCTTGCCCATATTGCCCTGACAAAATCCTGCCGCAATCTTGGCACGCTCAGGCTCAAGCTTAAAATATGATGTCAGATAATTTGCAATTTCACTGTTGTCTAGTGGTTTTAAATTTAAAGTAACACATCTTGATTGTATTGTAGGTAAAAGAGCAGCAATGTTATCAGTGATAAGTATTATTATAGCATATTCAGGTGGCTCTTCAATCGTTTTAAGCAATGCATTTTGTGCCTGCTCAGTCATTTTACCAGCATCGGGAATTATATATATTTTATATTCACTGCTGTAAGGTTTAATGGTTATATCATTATTAAGCTGTTCACGTATATTATCAACGCTGATACTAGCTTTTTCATGTATTATATATTTTATATCAGGATGGTTATGTGATTTTGCCTGCATACATGATTTGCAAACCTCACAAGAATCTATGCCATCAATGCGGTTTTGACATTGTATTGTCTGTGCAGCAGCATCAGATATAGTTCTTTTGCCTGTTCCTGATTCGCCGCATATTATATAAGCATGTGATATACTATTTTGTCTTATTGCATTTTGCAAATGATTCTTAACTTGCACTTGTCCTATAATATCTCTAAAATTAGCCATAGTTTCCCTCCAATCCTGCAATTATACTTTAACTTTAATTAGGTGAAAATATCAAGTAACAGTCCTCTGATTTCATCTATTTTACTAAGTATTGCAATATGGTCTTTTTCATCTTTTAAAAGTTCTGCAGCGAGTTCATCTAAGGTTTCATTAACTTGTTTTACTATGCCATAAACCCTGTGACGACCTTTTTTATCAAGGAAGTTTTCACGGCTAAATTTATGTGAATGACCAGCTATTTCATTCATAAATTCTTTTATCATTTTACGATAGAGCTTCATATCACGCACGTCCATGCGTTTGCCCAATTTATAACCTTGTTGGGTTATATCTTCCATCATTGTGGCAAGTCCAGATTTTAATTCATTTTCTTCTAGTGTGTTAAGAAGTGTAAAACGGAAGGAATTGTCACTTTCACTTGTTTGGGCTTTTTGTTCCATCTGCTGTAACTGCTGCATAGGTGTTACTCTTAAATCCATGTCAAGTTTCCCCTCCTGTAGTAAAATATCCAGATACCTTTTTCCATATATCATCAGATACTTTTTCAATTCTTTGCATACCATCAACTATAATTATATTTTCTGTATCTTTAAATTGTTTAAATAAATCAAAGTATCTGTTTCTAACTTCTGTAAGACGCTTTTTATTTTCAAAAAGTTCAGTGCTTTCTCTTCCTTTTGCAATGCGATTAAGTGCAATGTCAGGGTCAATATCTATAAATATATGGCAGTCTGGACGAAGTTTCCCAGCTGCCATAGAATTTAAATCCATAACCCATTTTAATGGTACTTTTACACTTTGATAGGCATATGTAGAAAGAATATATCTGTCAGATATAACAGATATACCTTTTTCTAATTTTTTAATAAGCCCATCTTTATCATTTAGTATATGGTCGAGCCTGTCAGCAGCAAAAAGGGCAGCAAGGGCTGTTTCGTCCATCTGCACTTTTCCTGCCAGACACTGCCTTAGCAGAGAACCAACCACACCATCGGTTGGTTCTTTTGTTTCATGGCATATAAAGTTGTTTGCTTCAATGTGCTTTTTAAGAAGGTTTATTTGGGTTGTTTTACCACTGCCGTCAATACCTTCAAAAACAATGAAATGTCCTTTTGAAATGCTCATATAGGTTCTCCGTGGAATTAATCATATATCATATATGTCTGAATTTGTAAGATGTTCAAGGTCTACATCAAGTTCAACACTAAATTCTTCTGTCGTCTCATTTTCAAACTCTACCTCAAATGTAAAGTACTGACCATCATCAGTTCCAGCATTAAATTGTTTATCAACTGATGTCACTGCCTTATTGGCATTATCATCCGTATTTAGTTTAACTATACAGAATACTCCGTTGCCAATAAGGTCATATAAAGTATCATTAGGTATTTCCAAATAATGCTTCTGTTTTCCATTTTCATCTTCATATTTTTCTCCTTGATGATCTTTTTTGCCAGTTAGATATTCTTCTCTCATATAATCGTCAAATTCATGTGCACCTGCTGTACAATACTCATCTGGTTTAAAGTATACTTTAAAATCCTTATTACCATCGTTAAACCAATGAGTTTCTTTATCCTCATCATACAAGTCATAGTTATCTGAATTTTTAAGGTCATGATTAATTGTATGAGATTTTTTGCCAAGCTTAACTGTAATTTCAGAAATAATTGACCATGTATCTAATTCTCCTTCGTTAAGAATTATCGTTATATCCTCAATAGTCTCATCTTCATCATGTAATTCTATTGGTAAATTCCACTCTGTTCCATATGATTCCATACTTCCATATATATTAATTCCACCTTTAAGGTTAACAATAAATTCACCTTCTTGAAGACTATCAAAGTCAGTACCATAATCAATATACTTATATGGACTATCTTCTGGACTATCATAATCATCATCATAACCAAATATACATTCCAGACCTGTATCACTTACATATCCTTCATACTCCTTACCATTATGTTTTAAAGTTATAGAATTTATAAGTCTATTTGCCACTGGGTCATCAAAGTAAGCGTCTAAGTCTACATTTGGATTATCAGGGTCTACTGGTCTAGCTGTTCCTGTAGGTCTAGGAGCATCTGTTGGGTCTGGATTGTCTGGATTATCAGGGCTATCCGATGGAGCTGGTTCTTCTGATGCAGCGGGGCTGTTTGATGCATTAGGGTTTCCAGATGCATTTGGATTGCTAGATGCACTAGGACTTCCTGACGGACTAGCACTTCCAGATGGACTTGGACTAGAGCCATCATCTACTATAACATTAAATGTTCCTATTTTTTTCCTTGAGCTGCTAATAGTTGGAGCACTTGTAGCGCCTGAGTTTGTTTTAATGTTTGTTACTGTTTCATAAACAGATATTTTTGTTTCGCCAACTTTTTTACCTACTGCAACAAGGAAGTCTTCGTCTTTGTTCATGCCGCCTGAACCAACGCTGCATATCTTTGAATTGGCGGATGTGTAATCATAAGTAGCCTTGACATTTCTGTATTTAAAAGGATATGCATTATAGGTACTGCCGTTTACTGATATTCTAAGTCCATCGCTTAATAATTCATCAAGTATTTGTGCTTGGCTGACAGTTACATTTACTTTATCTTCTAATGTTTTGGTCGTTTTACCATTTCTAATTTCTTCGATGGTGACATCGGTATTGCCATATCCTATGCCTTCAAGCTTTGTAGAGCTATTTTTAACGTCTTCTGGTTTAAGCACTGTTACGTCTGCTGGACTAAGTTTATACTGTGCGCCAGAAGGTCTGTTATAGATTACAATGCCACTGCCAACTGTGAGTACCTCTCCAAAACCTATAGTAAGTTCTTGGTCTAAAGATGATACAAATGTATCATTGGTAACGGTTACTTTCATCTTGCCTATTGTATGTGTCTTTTTATTCGCTGTTGTTTCCTGTACTGTGATGTCGCAAGTCTGTGTTGAGCTTCCGCTTCTAGTTGATGTAATCCTTGTGTTGGATGTACTTACAAGCCCAGAGTTACTTGAAGTCCATTTATAGGTTGCACCTGTTTCCATATCATCAAGCAAGTCATTGTTGTTAATGCTCATGTTGTATGCCATTTTTATTGAGTCTTTTTTAAAGGATGCACCTGTAACAGACACTCCTATTGCACCAACAGGTCTTGTTTTCTCGTTATGTACTTCATATATTGATATGGCTGCTCTGCCTGCTTTTTTAGCATGGATTATGCCATCAGAGCCGCCGCTTGCCACTTTAGTTGAAGTGCTTGAAATAACATATACAGCGTTTGGATTAGGGGTTTCAAGATATTTTTTTGGTTCTAGGGTATCTCCTGTCAACATATCAAATGATTTATATGTATCATTTAATGAGGTTTTATTGACATTTACTGTAAATGTTCCAACAGTATAAATTTCGCCATCGTATTTATATCTGACTTTAATTGATGCTGTACCATTATCAAGTCCTGTAATTATTCCTTTGGAATTTACTTTTGCCACTTTGGTTTTATTTGATGTATAAATATAAGTGGCATTTTTTAATTTGTCTGATAAAGGTATTGTATACTGGTCGTTTACAAAAATAGTATTTTCACTTTGTCTCAATGTTGTTCTTGTAGTAGCAGCCTTGACATTGTTTGTAGTAAAAATTATGCCAAATAAAAATACAATACTTAGAAAAAATATTTTTAATTTAGCTTTCATAACAATTCCTCCCTTTTTTAAAATTTTGATTTGATAATTTTGATAGTATTATTGCTTTTACTTGCATCAGAGCATACGGCAAATACAGTATCTTCTAGAGTGTGTGACTGTTCATACTGCATTACTGCTGCATTTATAGTAAATCTTTCAGTCTGTCTTTGCTTTATAAGGGTTATATACCTATTTGCTGCAAGCATAGCCTGTTCACCTGTGGTTTCAACAAGCAGACATACTATCTGATCATCTCCAAAGCGCCCTATAATATCGTTAATTCTGGCATTTGAACGTATAATACTTGCACACTGGCACAGACACTGTATTTCTTTTTCTGGGTCATCACAGTTTATTTGTATTGCTATAAACGATATTGGATTGTGGTATCTTTTATGACGTTCAACCTCTTTAAAAGTATCGTCATAAAACCCTTTTTTGCTTAGTAGTCCTGTAAGAGGGTCATTGCGTGAAACAGCATTCTGGTACAGGGTTAATGGGTCATAGTTTTGGCGTCTTTGTGCAAGGAGTTTAAATTTTAAGGTAGCTCTTTTTACTGAGCGTACTCCTAGGCATATTTTCCACGAATTGCCATCAAATACTACATATTTATGTGCAGTATTTTTATCTATATTTGATGTCTGTAAATCTAAATCATGTATAATAACTGCAAATTCTGTAACTTTTGGATAGATAGTATCTCCAATACGGCATTTATTGTATATTTTATAAAGCTGTATGCGGTAATCTTGCATTTCATAACATGAACTGACAGCCTCTCTCCAGTCGCTAAACTGTGAAAGGGTTATACGCATCTGGTCTTCAAGGGCAAGACAGGAATATGCATTTTCCCAATTTTTAGTAAGCATTGCATGAAAAAATTGGTCTAATACATCTTTTGGTGACGCATTTAAAATACCACGGTTTGAAAATGAAATGGAGGAGACATATGAAGATCTGTCAGTAAAGTGTGCTAACCATTTTTTATGGTACTCTGTACGGCTTGTACTATTGCCAAGTACATGGTAAGCTTCATTTATTTCAAGCATACGTACATCTTCATTGGCATTTTTGCTTGTGTCAGGGTGATATAAAGTACATAATTTACGGTATGCTGCTTTTATTATTTCGGGTGAAGCATCATAATGCACTTGCAATATATGATAATAATCTTTAAATATTTCAGATCTGATGTATATACCTCCCTTCATTTATCAATGTTTGGTAAAAAAGGTATGATAACATCCAGTTTCTGCCACCATACCATAAAAAAGCATCATAAATTTGTCACTTAGCTTACTTTTAATTTAAATTTTTGGACAGCACGCTCGTCATCAATATGGATTTTTTGCATATAAGCACCAAGTGCTGTCATTTTGCCTTCAAAATTCTCATATCCACGTTCTATATAGTGGATAGAATCTATAGTAGTATAGCCATCTGCTACAAGTCCAGCAATAACAAGTGCAGCACCAGCACGTAAATCTGGAGCAGAAATAGCAGCACCTGTAAGACTGTCAACGCCTTCAATAATGGCTACATTGCCTTCAACTTTTATAGAAGCTCCCATACGAGATAATTCATCAACATATTTAAATCTATTTTCAAAAATACTTTCAGTAACTGTACTTGTTCCAGATGACAATGCAAGAAGTGTTGAAATCTGTGGCTGCATATCAGTTGGAAATCCAGGATAAGGAAGAGTCTTAATCTGCGTGTGGCAAAGTCTGCTGTTAGAGGATACTCTTACAGCGTCATCAAATTCTTCAACAGAAACACCTATTTCAGTAAGTTTCCCAGAAATTGCCTCTAAATGACGTGGAATAACATTTTTAATAAGTACATCTCCCTTTGTTGCAGCAGCAGCAACCATAAATGTACCTGCTTCAATCTGGTCAGGTATAATAGAGTATTCACTTGAATGGAGCTTTGAAACACCATTAATGCGGATTTTATCTGTACCAGCTCCTTTAATATCAGCTCCCATACTGTTTAAGAAACTTGCAACATCGACAATATGCGGTTCTTTGGCAGCGTTTTCAATAACTGTACGTCCGTCTGCCATACAAGCTGCAAGCATTATATTAATAGTTGCACCAACAGAAACGACATCAAGATAAATATGTTTTCCTACAAGCTTATCAGCAAATGTATTAATCATTCCATATTCGATATTTACAGTAGCACCCAAAGCACGAAATCCTTTAAGGTGCTGGTCGATTGGACGGCTGCCAATATCGCATCCGCCAGGAAGTGCTACATCTGCCTTATTATATTTACCAAGCAAGGCTCCAAGAAGGTAGTAAGAAGCACGTATTTTACGGATAGAATCATAGTCAATAGTAACATCATTAATCGTGCTTCCATTAATTTTGACAGTATGAGGATTTATGCGTTCAACAGTAGCACCAATCCCCTTTATAGCTTCTAACAGTACATTTATATCTCTTACATCAGGTAAGTTATCAATTAAAACTGTTTCATCTGTCATAATAGCGGCAGCTAGTATGCCAAGAGCGGCATTTTTAGCACCGCCAATAGTTACCTCTCCAAGAAGAGGTGTGCCACCTTTTATTATATATTGATTTTCCATATTGTTGCACCTCATATATATATTCAAATGTAAGTAGTATATTCTATTTTTATATTTAAACCCAATTTAAAAGTAATATTGGATAATATGTATTTTACAAATGTGTATGCTTTAACGCATAACCCTATTATAAACAAATGACTAATTATGTCAACTCTATTTTTTTCTGTTTTCAAAATAAACAAATGAGTCTATTGCATCAAATATATCTTGAAAGGTGCTGCGTGGCGCAGCATCAATATATTTTTTTAATATTTTCTGCTCATCTTCGCCATGATACCGTCCATAGAAGATATCAAAAAGATTGTGGCCACGCACGTAAATTCTAAAATTTTCTATATTGTCTTTGATATCTTGTTTGTTTCTTATACGAATATTTAAAGTTCTTAACATTCTTTTTACACTGCTTAATTTAAATAGATAATCTTTATATTTCTTATATAGTATATTATAGAATTCTTCTTCATTTTTAATTACTCCAATTTCTGCCATTACAGCAGGATTTAGAAAATAGTTTTCAAATGAATAATATTTTAGTATAAGTACATTTTTGGGTTCTACATTTGGAAGATTGCCAGGGTCTTCCTTAGAACGTTGGGTGTAATAGCTGCATAATTGCCTTTTTAAGTATTTGGGGTTCTTGCCATCGCTGTCACGTATCATAAGAAACTGGTCTTTAAGATACAGTTTATTTATGTATTTAAGATTTGCATATGTTTTTATATTTGTACAGCTGTTGACAGGAATAATTGTAATGCGCTGCAAATTTCCTTCACTATCATATATTTCAGAGTAATGTTTTTCCAAAAGAAGGGGAAGTCTGTTGCTATCCTGCTTTCCTTCAACTATAAATACAAAGCTGACATTCATCAGGTCATTGGCTGTATATCCTAAATCATCCAAAATAATATCAATATCAGTATTTTCTTTTACAACTGTATAATAATCGCTGTCAAGTACAACTTCCTTAATCTGCCTTGTGGAGAAATTGAAAATCATATTTGGCGAATGTGTTGAAAATATTACTTGATTTTTTTTGGAAAGCCTGAACAATATTTCACTTGCAACTTTCTGTAACTGTGGGTGAAGATAGATTTCAGGGTCTTCCATCAGTATAATACATGGAAGTGTACTGTCTTCTTCTACATATGTTTCAAGCAGCGAAAGTGCATATATGCTTTTAAGTCCTTCACCAAGCATATTTATAGAGCCAAGAGCACCCTTGCGCTCCATACTGTACACTTGTGTGTCAATTTTTAACAGTTGATCTATGTCAAAATCCATAACATATCTTATTTCCTGTGAAGGACTTCCATTAGCGTGAAAATGTTCGTTTACTTTACTAGCAAATTCTGCCAGCTTTGTATGGAAAAGTTTATATTGTAAAAGACGTGCAGTTTCAAAAAGGGTCAGTTCCTCTGGTGCTTTTTTATTAATCACTCCTATGCATTGAAAGCACAGGTTACATTTTTTCGCAGAGTCAAATGTACATTCATTTTCCTTAAGTGTTAAAAAAGATTCTTTATCATAGAAACTGAATACATCATTCTGCAACATCTCGAGATTTCTGCTCTGGTCTATATGATATATTTTGGGAATTATTTCTTTTATATATGGATTATGTTTAAGAAAACCATCTCTATATTGTATTGAAAAATCCGGTTTTATATAACACATAAAAGATACTATACCATTTTCAAATGACGGCAATTTTGTTTTAAATTCTTCAAGCCATTTTTCATAATTACGGGTTTTGCTTAATATACCTTTAGTATAATAATAATGCAGGTCTTCCTCTGTAAAAGAAATTTGTAGTGATATTTCAACTGGTCTGTTTGGATTTAACAATTCATAGGAATGTAAAGGGCGAAGCCCTGCTGCTGTCAGTATTGCATCAATTACAGAAGTTTTACCAGTATTGTTTTTTCCAACAAGAATCAGAGAGTTTTCCATAGCTTTAATTTCAAGTTTGCGAATAGATTTGAAATTAACAATTTTTAAATAAACAATTTTCATAATAAAATTCCCTTTCTCATATTCTATGAATTGTGCAAGGTTTTGTTACTATACATAGACAAAAAATCAGCTTTTTTTAACTGAAAATCCAAATGAGCCACATTTTTTTCCAAGTGAAAAATACGAGCCATGTGAATATGTAACAAGCCCTGAATTGTTAAGATTAAATTTATTGTTTTTATCCATATATTTCTTATCAGCATGTACCGCTGTTACATCTGCAATAAACATATGATGCGAACCAAGTTCCTTTATTTCAGTTACATGGCATTCAATATTAACTGGCGATTCTTTTATCATTGGACATTTTACTGTATCTGCCCTTTCTTTTAACAGATGACATGATTGCCATTTATCTGTATCTTTTCCAGAACGAACACCACAAAAATCAGCGGCATATACTAAATTTTGGGTAGTCAAATTTATTACAAACTCACCAGAATTTTTTATTATATTATATGAATAACGTGTTGGACGAACAGATATGTAAAGCATTGGAGGATTGGTACATATAGTGCCAGTCCATGCTACTGTTATTATATTTGAAATTCCATCTATATCACCACAGCTCACCATTACTGCTGGTATGGGATATAGCATATTTCCAGGTTTAAAGTTAATTTTTGCCATAAGATACCTCTATTCTTCAATGTTATTTCTACCCTTATATTAAATAGCTATTTTTCTTTTTTATTATAATAGATTTTTTATAATTTGTCCAAAAAACTAGTTGAAGATTGAAGAGGAAATAAAAAAGATATTGCCCAATATTAGAAAATGTGTTATATTGTCGATATGGAGTAACTGTGTTACAAGGTGGAAAGCCTCCCTAAACTTTACATAAGAGGGGAGGTGGTGCATATGGATACTTACCAGATTTTAAGCCTGTTATTTTTAGGCGGTAACTTTCTTATTGCGCTGCTTACCTACATAGATAGGAATAATAAGCGAAAATAAATAAGCCTACCTTGTTACTTGGCGGTACAGGCAGGCTTTAAACCAATCTGGGAGGTCAACCCTTTGTGGGTGGTTGCTCCTTTTTCTACGTTTAATATAACACATCTGTGGGCAGGGTGCAAGAAGTTTTTTGTGTTCTCTTCAATAAATTTGGTCTACACAAACAAAAATTATTGTGATAAAATATATAAAAGTGTTTCTGTAGAAAGGCAGGGGATATAATGGCAAAGTATCTGGAATTTGAATCTATGACAGAGGGGCTTGAAAATAAGGTTGTGCAGAATTTAAAATTTAGAACTGGCAATTTTATATGGAAAATAAGATTTAATGTACCCTTAGACCCTAAAACTGTCAATAACGTCAACTTATATGTTACATCTTTAAATTTAGCACCTTTAAAAACTTCTATCAGGTATAATTCTTTAGATAATGAAATAGAAATAGAACCTTTAGAGCCATATGCACAAAATGAGTCTTATATTTTAAATATAACAACAAATGTTGCTTCTCAGGCAGGCAAACATCTGCCAGAACCATTACAGGTGCAGTTTAAAATTGATTAATGACAAGTAAATACATATTCATATTGACGCTATTTTAAAGAAAGAGTGCCTTATATAGGGCACTCTTTGTATAACTTTATTTATATATTTTTTAATATGGCATTTAGCTTTATAGCGACTACTCTGTCCATATGATTTAGTGCTTTAGAATTAGGAGTTGCAGATTCAAAGTTTACAAATAAATATTTGCCAGATATTGCTATTTCTTCATTTAGTGCAGGCATTGTAACTGTTTTTTTGATATTGCCAATCTTCATATTATCTTTACCTATATTAGAAACTTTATATATATTAAGTTCATTAGTATATCCATAAGCCCTTGATAATATCATCTTGTTTCCATTAAATGTGACACCTTGTACAGCAGGAGGAATTGTCACAGAGGACTGTTTTGTAAGAATAATATTATTCTCTTCATCTTCTGCTACACTGTAGCTTCTAAGTGTACCATTTTCAGCAGATTCAAAACTTCCAGCCCATATCCTGTCTTTGTACCATTCTAAAAATGATGCTTTTTGTTCTAATTCATAAGTTCCTGTAAATTGAACTGTTTTAAATACAGCATACTCTTTTGCTGCCTCATCTAGTTCATTAAAATCAATAGTACAGATTTTCTTGCCATTAGTAATCCATACATTTTCACCATCAAATGCAATGCCACCAGCATGTGTTTTATTAGGAAGAACTATTACTGTAAGCAAGTCTTTAAATTCTTTATCCAGTACATATATTACAGAATTTTCCTCACCATAAGTATCATAAGCAGATATAAGCAAGTAATTTTTTGCAAATGTAAGTCCTTGTGGACACATAGATTTACTTTCAAAACCATCTACATTGGTTGAACGAATACCTGGTATTATATACGATTTTTCGTAATTGGCAGATTTTTTTATTATTGGTACATTTTTCCATGCATCAGAATTTACAAGTTGTTTCTTTGTTTTATAGTAGCTTGGTACTGTGGTAGTGTCAAACATTGTACGTGGAACAACATCTACAATAGATTCTTCGCTTATAAATTCTTCATTAAATGCATTGCGGTAGGCAACAACATTGTATTTATAAGTTTCTCCTATTGTAAGATTTTCATAAAGCATAGATACAGTTTTTGCGTCTTCAATAGTATCAATAAGTGAAAAATCATCGCCATCTTGAAGATATATATAGTAACCAGCTGCTCCTGACACTTTTTTCCATGACAGGCGCAGTTTTCCATAACCTGATTTGCCATTTAGGTTTACCTTGGCAGGAAGTGTAGATGTCTTTGCTACGTCTCCAAAATCGCTTGTGTGCTCTTCTGTATCAGCATATGTCATAATTTTGTATCGATAATTTTTTCCAGAATCTAGTCTTGTATCTGTATAAGAAGTTTCAGTTGTACTGTCTATATATTCAAATTCACCGCTTGCTCTTCTTCTATATATAATATACCCTGTGGCTGTTTCATTATAGTTCCATGTAAGATGTATTGAATTTGCTGTATTTTCACTTAATACAAGTCCTGTTGTTACATATGGTGTTGTTACAGCACGCAGTACATCAGACGCAGGACTTTGAAGATTTGATGTGTCAAAGTAAGAACATATCATATATGAGTAAACTGTTCCAGCTGTTAGTTCTGTTTCTGAAAGCTTGTTGTCAGTAGTAATTTTGTAAAATTCAAACGGTGAATCATTGATACTTCTATATATATAGTAAGAAGTAGCAGTTGAATTTGCGTCCCATGCAAGATTTACAACGTGACTTTCTTCACTGACAATATAAAAATTAGTAACTATTGCAGGGCAAGTATATGTTGTCAATGTATCTGAAGGGTCTCCTGTATTTGTTTCATTAAGGCAGTAAGCCTGTACAAATATATCATATTTTTCAGAGGCATTTAATCCTTCTATAGTATAAGAGTTTACAGTAGTTTCACCTGATAAAGAAAATGTATCTTCAGATGCAGCTTTATAGTATATTTTGTAAGATGCATTGTTAGAAGCATCCCACAAAAGACTTATTGCCGCATTATCTGGTGTAGGTGCAGTTCTATCTGTTACAGATAAACCTGTAACTTTATTTACAGTAGTAGATGCAAGAAAAACATCTGATGCTTTGCTATATGTTTTTACACCAAGTACTGTTTTAAAATATCGTATCTGATATGAACATATTGTCGCTGCCTCTAAAGAAGATATAGTAAAAGTTGTGTCAACAGTTTCTACTGTATAAGATGTATCATTATAACTTATGCTTAATTCATATCCCTCTGCATCTGGCACAGCATCCCATTTTATTGTAATATCATGTTCAGTTGCAGATAATATATAAGAAGAAGTTATCGCCGTATCAAGTGTTGTAATTGGTGGTTCTTCTGATATAGATGGTACAGGAATATCAGATTGTTCTGATTCCTGCCTTAAAAATTGATTAAGTAAATTTTGTTTAGTATCAGCTGCTTTTGAAATAGTACTACATAATGTGCAGGATAGTGATATTGCAATTACCATAATTATTCCTGCATATTTAATAATCTGTTTTTTAATCATGGTGTACTCCGTTCTATAAATTATTAATATACGTTTTGTATAATAAATAGCAAAAATGGCAAAATATAGTCATTTTTAAATATTGTTTAATTTGTATTTATTGACGTGGGAATATATACACCACTTTACAACTTT
>DESG01000077.1 GCA_002361175.1 Lachnoclostridium sp. UBA3320
GGAATATGCATGGTTTGTAGCACAGATTAGAAAAAACCTTATAGAAAACAAAAACGGTGATGTAACAAGAATTGGTAATGCTATCGACAAGGCAATTGATGAGATGTCAGAAGATTTTGAAATCAAAAAATTCATAACAGCTAACAGGGCGGAGGTGAAGGATATGTGTTTAACTGAATATAATGAAGCAGAAACTATGGAGATGCTGAAAGAAGAGGGACGGCAAGAAGGATTACAGGAAGGTCGGCAAGAAATGAGGTTACTTGACATAAAAAACCTAATGGACTGCACAGGATGGACAGCGGAAAAAGCTATGGATACACTAAAAATTCCGCAAAACCAACGCATCACTCTTTACTTAAACTTATCTAAAAATGTATAAAGATTTATCTTCCATGCATTTAGATAAACTTAAAAACTGCTGTGAAACCCAGTTTCATTTTACAGCAGTTTTATCTATTTTATTAAAAAGATACCCTTTTCCACACTTTCAATTTTAAGTTCCTCATTCGTAGTAAAACCGTAGTAACCCACTATTCCTAATGCCACAATTTGCCTCGTTTTGCCCTACAACTGCCGCCAATTCCCGGCTATCCGCCGTGCTGCCGTGGCACACAAATAATATCTTAACCATAATAAATTTTCCTCCTTAAATGCCCTGATTTGCCGTGTTTTGGCACGTTTTGCCTAGTTTATTTTTTAAGGCAAGATTGCTAAAAAAATCACAGAAAAAGCAAAATGTGGCAAAATGCAGCAAATTGAAGCCGTCAAACGTAGTAAAAACGTAGTAGGAATTGGGGGCTTTTACTACTGCGATTATTCTACCATAAATTCAATGATTTTTGACAAAAAAAATTTAAAAACTATTTTGAGAGAGATAAAAATTAAAAAAGCCACAGGCAGTCAACTAAATATGAATTGAATACCTGCAGTGGCATTATTTCAATAATTCATTTACTTTTTTCTATACAGCATAATAATCATATACTACTTTTGTAAACTTTTGCTTATGTTCATCACCATTGTCCTAACCACCATGGATAATCTAACATATAATTCTATCAACAGATTTCTTTGTAAGATTCAAATGAAATAACTTTTTACTTGACAAGAATATTATTCAAATGTATAATATTCTAAATAAGAATAATATAGTGTATGCCATTCTTATTTTTTCTTTAACATTATATACGAAAAATATAGAAGGGATTAATAAAAAAATGAAAAATCTTGGAGATGCTGAATTAGAGATTATGTTAATTTTATGGGATGCTGCAAAACCAGTAACATCTTCTTATGTATTGGAACATTTGAAAGGAAAAAGGAACTGGGCTTTATCTACATTAATGACAATATTAGCAAGACTGGCAGATAAAGGATTTGTTTATTGTGACAGAAGTACACGGACAAATTACTATTCTGCTCTGATAGCAGAAAAAGATTATAAGGCAAAAGAAGGAAGTTCCTTCTTAAAACGCTTATATAATAATTCCGTTCAAAATTTTGTAACTTCCTTATATGATAGTAATACAATTAGCGATGACGATTTATTTTCATTAAGAGATATGATTGATGAGCTAGAAAGGGGACACAGGGATGACTGAACAGCTATTTTTACAGTATTTAGCTGTTTCGCTAACTACAAGTGTTCTGGTTATAATTTTATATATAGCCCGTCGATGTATCAATCAAATTTATGCTTCTAAGTGGAAATATCATTTATGGTTTTTTTTGGCTATCCGTTTGATGATTGCAGTTATTTTTTATTTACCAGATATTTCTGTAAAAATATTGCTTCCTGATACGTATATAACCAGTTTTAAAAATGTATTACTAGCAAACAGTAAGTCTGCAGATAAACAAAAAGGAGCAGAACTAGAGTCACAGCTAGATTCTTATGCTAAAGTGTTAATAAAAACCAGAAAATTAACTTTGCTTGAAATACTTTTTGTGATTTGGATAGTAGGCATTTGTGTTTTTTTAATACTCCAGTTAATACAGTATTATCTGATGAAAAGAGACTTGTTCCGCTGGGCGCAGATTTCTAAAAATTCAGAAATTTCTGGAAAGGTATCTGAAATTTCAAATGAATTAGATGTTAATAAAAAAATCCCAGTTTTTATAAGCAGCAAAGCAAACAGTCCACTGATGATTGGTTTATTGCATCCAGTTATGATATTACCACATGAAAATTTTAAGAATTTGGATTTGTCTTTTGTAATCAGACATGAAATTATGCATTACAAAAGGAGAGATTTATGGTATAAATTTATAATTCTTATTGCGAATGCAATACACTGGTTTAATCCAGTGATTTATCTTATGCGCCAGCAAGCGAATGTAGATATGGAACTTTCCTGTGATGATATGGTTTTAGATAATATGTCTTTTAAATATCGGAAAGCATATTTAGAAATGATTTTTGGTATGATAAAACATCAAAAAACAAATGGATTAACTACAAATTTTTTTGGAGGTGCAAGTATTATGAAGGAGAGATTTCAAAATATTTTAAATGTTGAAAAAAAACGTAATGGCTGGATTATCTTTAGCTGTATTTGCATAACCAGTATTTTGGCTAGTAGTTTTGTTGCATTTACACCAGCTTTTAGACAGTCTGATATTTCTACAACTACTGCGAATGTTAGAGAAAACCGTAATTATAAAGAAATGGAAAAAAATTTAACTTCTGATGAAAATATGGAATCCATAATAACATTTTCTAAAGATTTTATTAACCTCTTTAATGGAGCGGTTGCAAATCAAGTAACAGTATCTTTTGAAGATTATATTTTTAATAAAAACTTGCTTATTTTTACTGATAAAATGTTAAAACTTACTCAAAAACAGGAACTTCTTGGATACAATGATATTATTTATGGAGGTAATAACGATTTTAAAGAAATAGAATGTAATAAAATTGAAGAAAATGTTTATTATCTTAAAGTTCCATTTAGTTTCCAAGGTTCTGGCATGGTCTGCCAGTTATTAGTAGAAAATATATTAAAACATCTGGAAATTGTAGATTTTTACTTTGGAACCCAAGATGGAGTAGATACAATTGCAACAGGGCATATTATGGAACGCAAAGTTAATAATACAGAATTGTGGAATGATGAACATTGGGTAAATAGTGTATTTGAAAAAATGTTAGCTTATGACGCAAAATTAGAAGAACAAGCAAAGAGAAAGAAATGATAATATTTTAACAGAATCAAATTTCTGCAAGTGCTTATTAGAAAAGCATATCAGAATATGATAATATTATAAAAATTAAGCATTCTATTAACTTCATGCATAAAATATAAAAATTTATAAATGGAGTAAGAAAGTTGCAATGCTTTTAAGATTTATAAAGCAAAAGTGTATATAAAAAATAAAACAAATTAGAAATTGTTGGTTTCATAGGCTTGGGATTTTCTAAGAGTGCTTAATTTAACTAGGAGGTGATGTAACAAAAATTTTTAGAAACTATTAACTAATAATTTTAAGGGAGGTTTAATATGACTGTTGAGTAAACATATCCCTTACAGGATATGTCTACTCAACAGTAAGGTTAAGGACTTATAAAACCATATATTAGTTAATTTCTTCGCCTTAAAGCATATTAATTGAAAATAAACAGATTAAAAAATTCATCATATAGCATTTACTGAAAAATAGTAAAATATAGTATAAGTTATCATATATTCAAGTAAAGTTACACTATCTATTTTCAACTTTCCAACCAACACTTGCTACTAACCTTATTTCATGGTAAAATAGGTACATAAAACAACAGGAAAAATAAAATGTCAGAAAAAAAATTTATGAGGAACTGGAAGAACGCATCCGAGAGCTAGAAAATCAACTGAAAGGTGATAGGAAGCGTGAATACAAGTCACGACTGTTTGGT
>DESG01000156.1 GCA_002361175.1 Lachnoclostridium sp. UBA3320
GGGTATTTGTGCGCTTTTTTACATTTATTATTTAAAAATTAAATTAGCACAACAGGTTAATTTAGATATGTCAATTACAACTATATGCATAATAAACAATGCTATAATTTTCATACGATATATCATATGGCTTGCTAAACCATGTTATAGAGTTCTCTCCACTTTGCAAATAAAATGAACTCATAGAATCTTCTTCGTTATCAACAGTAGTTGCATACACTATATTCCCCATGTTATCCTTAAAAACCGCAACAATACCAGCACTTACTGTTATATTACTTGTGTTTTTTACAATACAATCAACTTTTTCTTTTCTGTCAATAGTTTCTATTTCTAAGCAATCCTTATATGCAACAATTCCATCTAAATCTTCAAACTTTTCACTCGTTTGTGCTGATACATATTCTTCAGATGATATTTCGTATAAAGAATATGCTGTTTGTGATGGTGCTATAATAAGACTTTTATCTTCTGGCATCATAGCAGCAACTTTATTACCATTCACATCAAAAAAAGTAGCACTAGGTGTAAAATAAGTGGCTGTTTTTCCATTATTTGTATATTCAACTACAAATTTATCCTTAGTAATATAAGTTCTTTCGGATAAATTTTCTTTCGATATAACAGTTGGCTTAACCACTGGTGTAGTTACAGGCTTAATGTTCGGTGTAACTGTAGGTTTTGGAGTAATTGCAATAGTTGGTCTTGCAGTAGGTTCAATTATTGGCGTGCTTGTAGGTTGATTTCCGATGTTATCTATAGAACCGCTTGAATTTCCTATTATTATAATGTTCTCTGTATCATAACGAATATTATAATCCGAATTAAATATATGAAATTTAGTTTCTATATTTTTAACTTCACTCATTGGCGTTCTTTCTGCGTCTTTGCTAAGTATTTCCATGCTATCTTCTGCTTTCTTATTAGAAGCTACTTCCATAGAACATATAGGGTCAACCATAAAGCTATTAATTGAAGTTTCTCTAACTTGTATTTCAAGTGTCTTGTTTGATGTATTCTCAATTAAAAAATTTATATCATAATCATTTTCTTCACCACTTATGCCAGTATATGTTATACTAACGTTTTCATCTTTATATATCAGTTTATTTTTAGGAGCAAGTGTCGGTGTTATAGTCGGTGCTATAGTTGGTTTAATTGTCGGTGATGTAGTTGGTTCAGGTATTACAGTTGGCACTATGGTAGGTTCAATCTCTGGTGTGATTGTAGGTGCTATAGTTGGTATAGCTGTTGGTTTCGGTGCTGGTTGAAGAGTTGGTACTGGTATAGGATTTTGTCCCTTTTTAATGGTTATCTTGCATTTATACTCTTTCTTTCCTACCATTGCATAAATCTTAGTAGTGCCATAATCTACAGCTTTAAATTTAATTTGTTTCTTTGTTTCAGAGATTACCTCTATTTTTTCATCTTCTATTGACCATTTGGCTCTCTTTTTACTATTAAGCAGTTTAATAGTCTTTGTTTCGCCTACTTTCATTGTGATGCTCTTTGCACTAAGTTTTGTCTTTGTCTTTGCATTTGCTGGCGTTACTGGTAATAATGTAAATATTAATATTACTGCCATAATTAATGATACTAATTTTTTGTTCTTCATTGAAAAATCTCCTTTTTGTAAAATTTAAATATATCATATAGAAAGAAATTTGCAGAATATAATTAAAGAGAATTTTATTTCCTACAAAATCGAGTAATTAAACTTTCTAAACTATAATCTCTTGTAGAGAAAAAGAAATCTCTTCTGTCAGATATATAATCTTTTTCTGTCAATGCGCTTCTAATGTTATTTTCTATCCTTTCCCTTTCTTCTTTTTCATATGCTATTCTTTCTTCCTCTGTCATTTTGTAACTGTCTACCCTTATGCAATCGTACATTACATATATAATTTGATTAGGTGGTATTATTCTTGCCAATGCGATGCCTTTAGCGTTTGCATAATTAAGAGTACCTTTTTGAAAGCAACCTTTTCGCGTAATCATCATTCCTTTGGTATTATCTGCACCGATTTGTTGCAATTTTGCATGAAATTCTTCCACATCATCAACAGGTATGCTATTTGAATAATCCTTACACTCTATTACAACAATAATAGATGGACGCATATTTTTGTTTTCATCAGGATTACCAAGATATTTTTCTACAGACACATCAAATTCTATTTCTGCATCTCTATCTTTTGAATAATATCTTGGTTTTCTTTTAATTATAACATTTGGATTTGAAACCATAAATTCGTTATTGTTGACAATTTCACAAATTTGTTTGTATACTTGTTCCTCGAATGATGCTCCAGTATTTTTTACCACTTTTAATTTCCTCCTGCGAATAAATCGTTTTTAATTAGTGTAACTAACTACAAATTGCAACTTTTGTAACTTTGAAATTTTTAAACTCCAAAACCAAGCCTAAGCCAGAATCTTTATTCATGTTCAAATATTTTTTAAAATCCTTTTTGCTAAACTCTTGGTCGGGAGCTTCGCCACCACGAGCAACATATTTAATATTTTTAGATAGCCTATATGTATGTATGCCTATGTTACTGACACTTTCCGTTCCATAGCCCTCATTCAAAGAGCCATGTATAACAATAACTTTCTTTTTGATTTCTACTTTATAGACCACTCCTGAACCATAATCTAAATGGTTATGATAAGAAGAATTTGATTTTTGAATCAAGTCTGCTGAAAGTACCCTTGTTTTTGCAGATACTTCTTGTTTACTGCTTAAAATATAACCTAAAGCTAAAGTCAGTACAAGTAGAAAAGATAACAGTTTTATTGTTTCGTGTAGCTTCTTGATTATTTTAATCATTTAAGTACCCTCCTTATTTTTCTGTTGTGAACCATGTCTCTGTTTTTTCGCCATTATTGTCATATCCAAAAATTCCATATGTGATAGGTAAACTATTAGAATCTACCAAAATAGCTTGTTTACATATAACAATCTCACCTGGGTACATTGAAGCTTCTATTAAGTCTGGTATTCCATCTTTACATTTTACCTCTTTTGCCTTTAACTGAATATCACATTCAGAATCGAAAAACGAAGAATAAGGAGTTATAATAAGGTCTGCTGGTATTAATTCTTCCCCATAAATATACTCAACTTTAAACTTCAAGTATACATATTCTTTTGAACCCTTTGGTTTTTTCTTAACTCCATTCTTCTTTAAATATTTTAAAGCTTCTTTGCCATCTTTATAGTCAATTAGCTTTATCTTGGCTTTCCCATAATACCTTGCGCCATATATATCTACTACACGTGACTTGTATGCAGAATATGGTCTTTCTTTACTTCCGTTTGCCTTTGCCGCCTGTACTTGAACAGACAGGGTATTACTTGTTATTAAGCATAGCATCAATAATAGTAGTGTTATCTTCTTAAAATTTCCTTTCATGTGATAATCCTCCTGTGAATATTGTATCGCAATAGAACAAAAGATTGCCCTATTACGATATATTTTTTAAATAAGTATCTAGTTGATATATTCTGCATCAACAGACGGAATTGTTACACTAGACCCTAAAACAGTTTTATAAGTTTCTGTGCCTGTACATTCGCCATAAACTGTTATATTATCATCTTCAAGTATCTTATCTTCACCATCGGAATAAGAGTAATTTATGTACCATATATCACCATTACTATCTTCAACTCTTAATCCAACTGAATCAAACCACTCTTCCAAAACCTGTATAACAGTTCCAGATACTTTTATTTTCTTACCATCGTGCTTGTCAGGTTTTCTTTGTATAGTTTTATAATCATATGTCTTGCATTTTGCAATATAAGTGCTTTTTTCGTCTTGTATTTGTTTTTTCTTTTCCTCCTTTTGCTCTTTTTTAATTTCAGAAATATATTGTTTCTGGTTCTTCTTATCTTTGTCAATCTTATCTTTATAAGAAGATGCATCTTTCCCTTTTGCAACTAAATAACAATTATCAATAGTTAATGTTTCAGTGCCAAAATAAGAATGTGTGTCAGAAATCTCGCCAACAAAGCATACCTTATTTTCTTTCTTTAGTCCTGATATTTCTTCTTGATTCGTAAAGTTGCACGTAATTTCTTTAAAGAAGTTATCCTTATTTGTGTCAAATTGTAACATCTTATCTGACATATCTTTTATCTTACCATAAGACATGACTATGACATTTTTATAATATTCAGCATTTTTATAAAGAAATTTGATATCAACAAGCTTTATGTCTTTATTTTTGTATTTCTTTTCCCATGCCTTGGTGTCATTTTTCTTTTTACTACTTTGTTTAGCGTCCTTATTCTGTTCTTCTGATTTTTTAGGCTTAATAGTGTTTGTTACTTCCGTATCTTGCTTATTGCTTTGACTTTCTTCATCACCATTGCCAAACAAAGAACCAATAATCCCTAATACGAAAAATATAATAATAGCTGTCAAACACCCTCGCTTTTTCTTCTGTGATACTGGCTTAGTAAGCTTCTTTTGCATAGATTTACTAGTTGTGTCTACAAGCTGTGCTGTTGACTGCCCCTCTCTTAGGAACTCCTCCTGTGTAAAATCTTGTTTATTTTCTCCTGTGTCCATAATATCCTCCTACGTTTATTTTATTGTTAAATTGTACCACAGAAAGTAAATTTTGTCGAATAATATTAAAGGAAAAGTAAAATTTTAATTAAAAAAAGGTAACAGTTCAAATACCCAATGTCACTAAGTTAATGTTAGATGGAAATAAAACTTTAAAAAAAACAGATCAAAACTATTTTTTTAACTTCTTTTTTTAATTTTAGTCAACACGAATAGACAGATTTGCATCTGTCGAAAAAAAGGGGATATTCATTTTACAAAAATTATGCTACTCTATAAAAGAAGCTATGATAAATCTTACGTGTTGCCTTACGCTTGAATTGTCTATTAGGTCGTATGGGAATAAGATTTTTAGCTACAATAGCTTCTAAATTGGGTGATGTTGTTTTTCCTTCATAAAATAATCTACACATATGTACAGCAACTGAAAAATTTATTTTATATGTATGTTTTTTTTGCTTTTTATTAATGACTACGCTAGAAGTAATCATTTCAGCAAAGTTGAGACTGTAAAATTAACTGTGTA
>DESG01000150.1 GCA_002361175.1 Lachnoclostridium sp. UBA3320
ATACACAGTTAATTTTACAGTCTCTACAGCTCCTTTTTTTCTTTTACTATATAGTACTTATTATTTTAATAAATGGCTTAAGTTTACTGTAATATATCTGTGGCGGTTTTTTACCGAATTTTTCATCAAACTTGTTTTTTATATTATTCAAGTCTTTATGACTGTGTGATTTAATTATTTTATATGCTTCTTCGGCTTTTTTGACATCTAATCCGCTTTGGTTTAAAATTACTGCTACAAAGTTTACACCACGTAAATATTTGTTTTCATTGTAGTATTTTGAAAGCTTTTCACGCATTTGAGCATTACTTTTAAATTCTAAATACAAATTTCTTCCATTTTTTTGTCCAAATATAGCAGTGTAGACATGATACCAAGTCACTAGTTCTGATGTGGGAATAGACTTTGCAATTTCCTCTATACACTGAGTTTCTTTTAATTTTCCATGACAAAGTCTTTCTTTTATAGAAGCTATTCCATCAATTATAACTTTGTCCTGTATTTCCTGTTTTTCAACTTTATTTTGTTCTGTTTTCTTCTGTTTTGACTTTTTATTTTTTGTAACTTCAAACTCTTTTTGACTTATATCCACTCCTTGGCTCTGCCAGAAATCCACTGTGCTTTTATAATCTTTATCATTAGAATATATACAAAATGATGATTTTGGATGTTTTGCTATCAAATAGGACAATACTCCTATAAGCTGATAATCTAATGCATTGCTGCCTGCTGTACATTCAATCCATAAAATTTTGTTATTGTGCACTTGTTTGAACAAACATTTCTCCATACGTTTTGAATGATTCTGTGTATAGAAAGAAATTACTCTGTCTTTCTTTTGAAGCTTTTCAATTAACTTATACCATCTGTCCCCTACATTTTCAGTATCAATTAAATAATATTTCCGTTTCAAAACTAAAACCCCTTTTGTCTATATATTTCCATATGCTATAACAGTTACTCTTTTGTATTTTATAAGACCATAAATTCTACAGCTGTTATATCCTTCTCTCTGCTTATATTAAAGACATTAAGCACTGGCTTATCAATATCCATTAAAGAAAAAATCATATAATATACATCTGCATCATAAGCAAGCCGCTTGTCTTCACTAGAAGGCACTGCTAAAGAATTTGGATGTGAATGAAAATTTCCAAGTAGTTTATATCCATGTGCTCTCATATCTTTTACCGCAGCAAATTGTTCTTCTATATCCATTGAAAAATGCTTGCTGCTTGCGTCTGTATTAGTTAAAAGGTAAACTTTTTTGATAAATTTACTGTTGCCCTCTTCTATACCTGCAACTAATCCACATGCCTCATTTGGAAGATTTTCTCTGCAATATGCTAATATTATATTATAATCTGTTTCTGTTATATATAACATATTAGTCCCGCTTTCCTATAAGCACTAAAGCTTTGTAATAGATGGAGAAGTTCCGCACACTTCACACGTCCCATCGGTCTTTGGAAGCTTTATAGTCCGAAATTGCATTTTTAATGCATCAAAGGTTAAAAGTTTTCCTATAAGTAAATCTCCTGCACCAATAAAGTATTTAACTGCTTCCATTGCCTGTATACTTCCAATAATACCTGGAATAATACCTACAAGTCCTGCATTCTTACAATCTGGTACTACGCCTTCTGGTGGTGGATTTTTAAATATGCATCTATAACAAGGTCCTTTTCTCGGCACATATGTCATAACTTGTCCGCTAAAGCGAAGTACACCTGCATGTGAAAATGGTTTTTTGGCAAGTACACATGCATCATTAATTAAAAATTTAGCTTTAAAATTATCAGTTGCATCAATGATAAAATCATAGTCTTCTATTAAATCTAGTATATTATCAGCAGTAACCATTTCATAATATGTATGGATTGTAATATCTGGATTCATAGAAATAAGTTTTTCCTTTGCTGATTGCACTTTTGCCTTACCTATGTCCTCTGTATTGTGAATAATTTGTCTTTGCAAATTGGACAAATCTACACAATCTGCATCTACAATTCCAAGCGTGCCAACTCCTGCTGCTGCAAGATACATAGAGACTGGCGAGCCAAGCCCTCCTGCGCCAATAATAAGCACTTTACCATTTAATAGCTTTTCTTGCCCTTCTATGCCCATTTCTTTTAAAGCAATATGCCTTGAATACCGCATAATCTGTACATCCGACAATGCCATAGAAAAACCTTCTTTCTTGCTTAATAAAGCTTCTTATAAATGACAGCCGTCACTATGCTAGTAGTGGCGGCCGTTACTATTTGTCCTAAATTTAATTATATTTCGCAATCCTACATAACTCTTCCAATTTTCAATGGCTGCCTATAATACGCACTTGAAATTTTAATGCCATCTGTTGCATTACTTGCATGTATTATCTGCCCACCACCAATATAAAGCGCAACATGGCTTACTGAGCCACTTCCATAGAAAAACAAATCGCCAACTCTCACATCTGAACTGCTTACACTTCTTGTTGCAGCGGCCTGTGCCCTTGACGTACGTGGAAGATAATAGCCAAAATGCTCATATATGCGCATTACAAAACCAGAACAGTCTGTACCATTTGTAAGGCTTGTGCCACCCCATACATAACGATTGCCAAGAAATTGCATTGCATAATTTACAATAGAAGATCCTATACTGTAACTGCTATCTGAAGAACTTTCTGAAGAGCTTCCTGAAGAATTACTTTTTTTAGTAAGCGGCTTTATTATAACTGCTCTGTTAAGGTTATATGTAAAATCTATAAAGTCCTTGCTTACAAATGCTTTTTCCTCATCTATTTTAAGCATTACCCAGTTTTTGGCATCTTTATACATTTTATCTATATCAATACCGCGCAATTCTTTTTTAGTACAGTATTTTTCCATATACCTTTTAAGCCAAGCTTTAGTTATATTTTTATTGCCTACTGTATATTCTTCGTCAGCTGAAATTTGGTCATAAATACTTGAATCAATAGAAGGAAGAGTTCGTACATTTAAAGTTTCTGTAGAAACAGTTGCTCTTAATCTTGCAACACGTTTAGCTCTTGCCTCTGCCTTTTTGTCAGTTAAAAGATATTCTGCCTTGACCCAGCCTTTTACTTTACCTGATACAATTTTTGCCCATCCCTTTTTTATCTTATATACATTACAGCCTGAATTCCTTGTCATTTTACCCGCAATTTTTGCACTTTTTCCTGGCGCTTTGCGTACATTTAGATAATTGTGTACATTAGCCACGCCAAGCCTGTCATAGACAAGATTTAATTTAAGATGCTCCTCTTCTGTTTTACTTTTTTCTGCTTTTTTCTGTACTGGCGCTGTTTTGCTAGTCTTGTTGTCATCTGTCTCTGCTTTGTCCTGTTCCTCAGCTATCCTTGCCTCTTCTTCTTCCTTTTCAAAGTCTTCAATAACTGTATCACAATATTTATCAAGAGAAATTGTAATGCCAGCCAGAGGTTTTTCCTCCACTAAAGTTATAGCTTTTCCTGTTGCAGGTATAGCTGTAAACGACATAATAATTGCCCATACTGCCATAACCTTAAAAATGTTTTTTCTCATCTTATCCTCCGCCATCTTGCAGGCTGAAACCCACCATACAGTATACAAGATATTAGGTTTTTTGAATTATTATTACAAAACTATTACAAACGCTTTTAAATTATAGCAACTTCTGTATGCTTTGTCAATTAGTAAAATCTTTTGAGTTTCTTTTAATTTTAATTAAATCTTAAACATTTCCC
>DESG01000132.1:0-142 GCA_002361175.1 Lachnoclostridium sp. UBA3320
AATATCCATCTGTCCAAAATGTATTTTCTTTCCAAAAATCTTGTTTTAATTCCCTAGAGTATAATTTCCATATTTTTATTGTAGATTGCTGCTTTAATACTCGTATAATCTGCAAAGGAGATATTTTAGGTAAAGAAGAAAT
>DESG01000132.1:464-7876 GCA_002361175.1 Lachnoclostridium sp. UBA3320
CTTTATATCATCACCATATTTAATGTTGCAGACTTTGTACTCTCCTGCAGATTGGTTTCCCTGACTAACGCAAATGTAAGGAAAAAGCACAGACATCCTATAACACCAAATATCCCCATCACTACTCTAAAACCTAAGCCCTCATTTCCACGTCCAACCAATTCTACCAATGTAAGTGCTGTAGCTGAAACAATAGTTGAGCCAAGAAATGCCAAAAATTTTCTCCACGTTGCAAGCACAGTACGCTCATTCATATCATCCGTAAGTGCTGGAAGAATTGATGCCAGTGGAATGTTTACTACTGTATACATAAAGGACAGAAAAATATAAGTAACATAGGCATAAGCCAGTTTTCCGCCTGGAGATATATTCGGTACACTAAATGCCAAAAATGCTGCCAGTGCAAATGGAACTGCACCAAATAAAAACCACGGTCTGCTTTTTCCCCAGCGAGTACGTGTTTTATCAATGGCAAATCCTACTAGCAGGTCTGTTACACCATCAATCACCCTACATACTACAAACATTGCTGCAATTGCTGTTGCATCCAGTTTCATAATATCTGTATAAAAATACAGCAAATACAGGCTTATTACCTGCCAGATTAAATTACATGCAAAATCTCCAAGTCCATAACCAAAACGCTGTTTATATTTTGACAAAAATAACCAGCAAAGTGTTTTTTTCAGTAAACATAACCGTTACACTCCTGCTTTTTTGCACAAGCATGTGTTTTTTGAAATTGTTTATATCCTTTCTGGCCGTTGTATACAGACAGTCGGATTTGACACACACCAGTTCCATGAAGGTGACTTTATATTTATTTCCCCTGATACTTTTCACACAATGGAAGTCTTTGACGACAACAGCATTGTTATCAACATTCTGCTGCGGCACAGTACATTTCGTGATATGTTTGCGCCTTTAACCTATGGAAATGACCTTTTAAGCGAATTTTTCTCCAGTGGGTTATATGCCTCAAATCAGTTCCAATATATGGCTTTTCATGCTGGAAAGGACGAGGTTCTGAAAAACGAACTGCTTAAAATGTGTGAAGAATGGATGAAACCAGACAAATATACCGACCAAATTCTTGTAGGAATCCTTACAATGACATTTGCTTATCTTATGCGCCACTACTCAGATACACTTGAAACCTCTGTTTCGTATCATACAGCAATGCCTGATGATTTTCTGATTATGAGCTATATGCAGGAAAATTTAAAAGATGTCAGTCTGGCTGATGTGGCAAAACATTTTAACTTCTCTATATCTTACTGTTCTCGCCTTATAAAGTCATCAACAGGCGTCAGTTTCAATGATTGGAAACGGACAATGCGTTTACGGAGAGCTGAACATTTGCTTTTAAGCAGCAATTATACAATAGCCCAGATTAGTGATTCTGTAGGATATGCCAATCCTGAATCATTTATACGGACATTTAAAAAAGAGTTCCACTTAAGTCCATCTGAATATAGAAAAAATAAAAATCGAATTTCATAATATACTAGAAAAACGGATTGTTCAAGTTTTTTACTTGTACAATCCGTTTATTTTTTGATTCTGTTATTTGTTTAATATAGTTGTTTCCTCTCATTTGTGATACCCGCTTCCTAGCGCATATTCAATGAGCGTAATGTCTCTGCATCAGGTATTCTTCCAGAAGCTGCATAAAGTCCAGATATTATTATAGCTTGGTTTTCAACCAAATAATTAACAATCCTGCTTTTCAGCGTGTTTTCTTTCTTAGTGTTCTCTTTCTTATTGCTTACTACAATATTGTCTTTTAAAGTTATTGTACTCATAATCTTACCTCCAAATTAAATTGTTTTATATCTTTGTTACGAGTACAATAATACAATTTTTTCTTTTGTCATAAAAGGCATCTTTTTGACCAAATTTAAGTCGATATTGACGTAAAATGTAAAAAGCTGATAAGGCTAATTATAAAATAATCAAGAAGCTGCATCTACCAGCGTTTCCAGCATTTCATATGTGACACTTCCAACTTGGTTGTAAGTAACAACACCATCTTTGTCTAGTATAATCGTCTGGGGCAGCATTGTAGAGCCTCCAAGAGATGCAATAGTCTTTCCGTCTTCATCAACAGCAAATGGAAATGTATAACTATATCCTGACAGATACTCTTGTACATCGTCCGTGACTAGGTCAGAATGGATTGCTAGTACCACTACATCGTCTGGATGAGCCCTATGCAGCTTTTCAAAATATGGAAGCTCATTTACGCAAGGCGTACACCACGTTGCCCACAAATTCAGGACAACAACCTTGCCCCTATACTCTTTCAAATGAAAACTTTTGCCATCAACAGTGGCAAGTGTAAAATCAACTGCCTGCTGCCCTTTTTCATGACCATAACTTGTATTAGCTGGTACTGCTGGCTCTTTCTGCATTGGCAAAAAGTTGCTAAATACCAGTGCTACACAAAGAAGTGCTGCCATAATACTTGCAGCTATTGTTTTTTCTCGCTTTGTAATTCTTTTTATTTTTTCAGTATTTTCCTTTGCTTCTTCTCCTCCCATAATTACATACTTTCCAGCCTGAAAGGTAATAGCATTATGGTTACATTCATTAATACACTTTCCGCACTGGATGCACTCATGGTCTCCAGCCATTTTTGTGTCCATTGAACATGAAGCAGTACACTGCCCACAATTTGTACATTTGTCCTGATTTACACATATACCAATAAGCGAAAAGCGATTAAACAGACTGTAAATAGCACCCAATGGACAGAGAAAACGACAGAATACACGATAAATAAACACACTCATACATAAAAGTAAAATAAGTATTATCCATTTTTTTGTGAACAAAGCTCCAAGCATAGGAAACTTATCAGCGTTTGTTGGATGAGCCAAAAGCTGCACTGCACCTCCAAGTGTTCCTGCCGGACAAATATATTTGCAAAAAGCAGGCAATGGTAGTTTCTGAATGCTATACCATAGAGGAATGGCAATGACAAATATAATAAGAATAATATACTTTAAATATGAAAATACATGGGTTATCCTGTTTTTTACAAGTTTGGGAGTTGGTATTTTATAAACAAGCTCCTGCACAAGACCAGCTGGACAAAGCCAACCACAGATAGTACGTCCAAAAGTAACAGCAAAAACCAGCAGTATGCCAAGGACATAATATGGCGCTCTGTTTCCACTGGATGCGAGTGCATTTTGCAATGCTCCAAGCGGACACGCACCTATTGCCCCTGGGCATGAGTAACAGTTTAGCCCAGGAACACATATTGCCTTAATGTCGCCTGTATAAATATCACCTTCAATATATCCTTTTAAATGAGCATTGTATAAAAGAGCCGCATAGAGCTGGATAAGCTTTCGATTTTTTTCCTTTTTCATATGTGCCCCCTAACCAAGTCCAATACATTCTGTACAGATGTTAGCTGCCTTAATTAATACATCTTTAAGACCTCCATTATAGATACCAACAATAATTAATATAAGTCCTGCCAGATAGATGAGTATATATATTTTTGCTGAAAGATGTTTCTTTTTGCCTACTGCCTGTTGTGGAATACGCTTTCTTTTTGAAGATTTCTTTAGTACCTGGTTATTTTCTGGTATATGCCATATAACAGCAAGCAAAACCAGAACTAACAGTAATACTAGCAGAGGCAGAAAATGTCCTAGCCCATTTTTGGCAATTTCTCTGCTGTAAATAGCTCCATCTGTCCCATGAAAATAAATTATCAAGGTTTCTATAATTAACCCAGCACATAGCGTAATAACCAGAAAAGCTATGATAACTGGCAATTTCTTTTTTAATATACTAATAAATTTCATAAATTTAATCCTTTGTCACTGTCACAGCCAGTTCTTCGCCGTTTTCTTTTGCTGTGTATTCCTGCGAGGTATCATAATCGTATCCATCTGGGACTTTTACAATCTGTATATGATATGGATATGCTGCGCCAGAATATTGTGCAATTCCATTTTCATCAGATACAACAGTTGCACAGGAAGATTCATCACAAAAATTAACAACACACCCTTGCACAGCTTCTTTATTCTGGTCTGTAATTTTCACTGTATATGTGGCATCTTTTAATGCACTACTACTAGTATAATCATCTCCTATTACAGAATCAAAAAGGGTTGTAAATGCTTCTGCAGATGATTCTGACCCTACACTATAATGAACAATGATTCCGAAACGGTCAATCAGTAAAGTAGCTGGGATAGCGTCTTCTGCATAGATTTGACTAAGCCCTGTTTCAGCGTCATTGGCTATTAAAAAATCCAGTCCATGCTCTTTTGCATATTCTTTTAATACATCATCTGTATCTGAGGGCTCTATGGAAAGAGCAATAACATCTACTTTATCCTTATATTTTTCATAGGCTTCCTGCATATATGGCATTTCTAATTCACAGGGATAACACCACGTTGCCCAGAAATTAACCATTACAGCCTTTTTTTCTTTAAGTGAATCAGATAATGAAAAAGTTTCTCCTTGGATTGTTGTTACAGAAAAATCTGGCATTGTTTTTCCAACAAATTTGCTTGCATCATCTGTATCTTCTGCATTTTCTGATGGTAACTGTATGTCAGAGGGTTGTATGGTATTTGATGTACTTTTTTTGTCTTCTTGCATATCCTGTCCACTGTTTCCACACGAAGTCAGCGATACAGCCATAAAACATACCATAATCATAATTAACAATTTTTTTTTCATTTTAAGCTTCCTTTTTTATATTATTTTAATCTACATTATAGCACTTTATTGCTTGTTATACTATACTATTTTGCAGAAAAAAAGGACGGCATTAGCCATCCTTTAAATATTCTTAACCTTCCTCAAAATTCAAAAAGATTTAGACCTATTTCTTCACTATACTTTCTTCCAGTATTTCCATTGATAATGTGGATTACAATTTCTGCGGTTGCACTCACTATAGCACGGTTTAGATGCCCGCCAAATACATTGCCTTTTAAATCTCCTGCACTTAAATGTACATGTAAGTAAGGCTCTTTTTCCTTTCTAGTAAGTGTTCCTGTTAAAGAAACAATTTCAAATGCCCCTGAAAAACTGTTTGAATGATATTCTTTATTTACAGTGTCAAAAACGCCTGTTGTAAAATTATTGATAGCGCCAAGACCACTTATCTGTGCAAGCATTATATTCTCTTTTTCTGCTACATAAAGCAGTTTTTCACATATTTCTTCAGCAGGGTCTAACCGCATTATAATTGTATTATCATAACGTTTATATTCCATCTTTTAACATCTCCAATCTGTTAGTTATAACTTATTTTAATGATTTTTTGCACCATTCCAATACTTCTTTAACTGGTTTTCATCTAAACACTGTACAAAACGAAATTTATAAGTTAAAAATTCTTCGAGATCCATTAAAATATGATACAAAATAGCTCTTCCCTCAAATTCTGTCCTTGTCTTTGGCATCTCTTCTTTTGTCATGCTTTCAAAAATATCATTTAACCTGCTCATCTGCTTTGATGGTTCATTAAGCTCAATTACATAGTCAGCTAAATACAACATATAATCAGCTATTATTTTAGCTTGTTCTGGCATATTTTGTATTTTCTTCATCTCAAAATATAAATCATGCAATATGCGACATTGCCCTTGTCTCATTTCAAAATAGTCTATATAATATCCTGGGTGTGACTGAAACGTATTTTCTTGAAATTCATACGCATCCTTCACAAAACTATGCATCTCGTTTTCAAGTTTACATATTTCATCTAAAGCTTCTTCTCCAGGTTTTCCATCTGATAAATAAACAGACAGAATACGCAGAACTCTCTGTAATTTGTTTTCTGTATAGCGCATATCTGCAATAATGTCTTTTTCCCTGTTGTGATTGTCATGGAATAAATTCAGTATTAAAGCAATACTTATTCCTATAACTACAAGCATAAATTCATTCCATATAGATTCATATGTAAAATTATGACTTGTCAACAGATGTGCCCCAATTACTGAATTGACAGATATAACAGCACGCCAACCCATAATTTCAGCTAAAAAAACTATAATAAAAATAAATGCCCCATAACAAAACCATATGCTGTTTATATGTGCAAATATTATCCATGCAGCAATCACCGAAACTACAAACGTTATAAGCCTAAATACTGAAAGTTTGACTGTTTCCCATTTAGTAGCAAGAAGAGTAAGCAATGTAATTGTGCCAGCTGAAATGGCATACTCAAGCTGCAATTCCTGTGCAATGCAAATTGCTGTACTACTGCCTGCCGCAATCTTAACAGAGAGCAGCAGAATTTTTTTTAACTGTTTCCAATTTTTCATATACTTCTCCACAAATGAATAAAGTAGACCATGCAAAGAATAGCAGTTAGTTTCTTTGTATGGTCCAACCTTTAATACTCTTTATAAAAATCTGCACAGTATAGTTAATAAATTTTTGGATGGTTTTTACTTATTTATCTTTTACAATGCTTGTACCAGCAATTTTTTCATAATATCTTACAATACTGTCATGGTCTTCTTTTTCATGTCCCTCTGCTTTAAGAAACTGCATTACTTCCATCATCTGTGCAGTAAGCGGTACTGGTGAATTAACTGCGTGTGCTGCATTTAACGCATTAGTAAGGTCTTTGATATGCAGTTCGATACGGAATCCAGGTTTATAATTGCCTTCTAACATCATAGGTGCTTTTGCATCCATAACTGTAGAGCCTGCAAGTCCTCCACGGATTGCCTGATAAACAAGTTCTGGGTCTGTTCCTGCTTTCTTTGCAAATGTAAGTGCTTCTGATACTGCGGCAATATTAATTGCTACAACCATCTGATTAGCAAGCTTTGCTACATTGCCTGAACCAAGTTCACCAACATATACAACAGAACCAGCCATAACCATAAGCATATCATAATACTTATCAAACAGTTCTTTCTTTCCGCCAACCATTACAGACAGTGTACCATCAATGGCTTTTGGCTCTCCACCTGAAACAGGCGCATCAAGCATATCAATGCCATAAGGTTCAAGCTCTTTACCAATCTTTTGGCTTTCAACAGGGTCAATAGAACTCATATCAATTAAAACAGTGCCCTCTTTAGCACCCTGCGCAATACCGTTTTCACCAAATACAGCTGCACGTACATGTGGTGAATTTGGAACCATTGTAATTACTACTTCACACTGTGATGCAACTTCTGCACCATTAGAAGCAGCAGTTGCTCCTGCATCAACCAGCTCTTTAATTGAACTTTCGTTAAAATCAAAAACTACAACATCATAACCTGCTTTAACAAGATTTTTGCTCATAGGCTTTCCCATAATTCCAAGTCCAATAAATCCGATTTTCATTCTACTTTACCTCCTAAATCTGTGTTTTATATTTTTAATAATTCATGACAATTTAGATTATATATAATCTAAAT
>DESG01000019.1 GCA_002361175.1 Lachnoclostridium sp. UBA3320
CAAAAGTTGTAAAGTGGTGTAAAAACTAATACAAACTGTAATAATTTTCTTTCAACATCTTTCCAGTCACTATTATCTTTTGTTAAATACCCTGTTATAAAAAAGAACAGTGGCATATGAAAGCTAAAAATATATGAAGAGATATAATCCTCATAAGAAACAAGATGCCCTAAAATAACCAGAATAATTCCTATGCCCTTAGCAATGTCAATCACACTATTCCTCTGCATTTTCATACCTCTTCCTATTATTTTTTACCCAGTCTACAGTTTCCTTAATTCCCTCTTCAAATGAATATTCTGGTATAAATCCTGTATCTTTTGTAAGATTAGAAATATCTGCCTCTAAATGCATCACTTGGTTAGGGTAATAATCTATTTCCCCTATACCAATTTCAATTTTAGGGTCAATGGCATCACGAATTGCATATATGTAATCTCTAAGCAGTCTTGTTTTCCCTGTTCCAAAGCAATAAATAGCTCCGTCTTTTCCTTTTTCGGCTACTAAGCGAAACGCTTTTGCTGCATCTTTGCTATAAATGTAGTCCCATACTTGTTCGCCTTTCGTGTATTTGGAATGTTCACCATGTAGCATTTTAAGTATTCCACTCATAACCATAGTATATTTTCCATCATATGGACCATATAAGCTTAAAATACGACACCATTCATGTCGAATGCCCAGTTTTTCACATTCTAGCCTACTCATTCTTCCAGCATCTAACTTGGCAATACCATATCCATTATCTGGATTGCATGGCATATATGGATGTAATACTCCTTCTACATGTCCAAATTCACTTTGGCTACCTGCTCCTATAAAAACAGTACAGCCTAATGCATGCGCTACATGGACAGCATCTATTATATACAAAATATTTGCTGCCTGAAGTTTTAAATTCTGTCTGCTTTCTCCATAAGTTCCATTCCATGCAAAATGATAGAATACATCAAAATCATGTGGTAGCTTTTCTATTAATGTTTCTAACTTATCTATATTACATTCAACAATTTTCACAAGTGAATTATCAGGAATAGAACTTAACCGTTTAGAATTTATTCTACAAACAGCGGTAACTTCTATTCCTTTGTCTATAAGCTCATAAATTAAAGAAATCCCTACCGCACCTGTTGGTCCAGTAATTATCGCCTTTTTCATAAAAAATTAAATTCCTTTCATAAAATATATGTTTCTACCATACACTTAACTTTTAAATGCCCAAAAGTTGTAAAGTGGTGAATGTTTCTAAAATAGCCTTAATTCCATCTGCAAAACCTGTCTCTGCTCTCCATCCAGTATCTTTTTCAATTTCAGAAACATCTGCACATAAATACATAACCTGTTTTTTACTATATGGTATTACCCCAAAAGCCAATTTTTGATTAGGTGATACAATATCTCTTATAATTCTAATATAGTCAGCTAAAGGTTTTGCTTCACCAATTCCAAGAACATAAGTTTTTCCATCAATACCTTTATCACCAATTAAATAAAATGCTCTTGCTGCATCACCACTATAAAGTTAATCCCACATTTGCCCACCTTTTGTAAACTGCGGAATTTTTCCATTTTGTAATTTGTTAATTGCAGACATAACCATGCTTTGCGCATAATCATTAGGTCCATAAACACTTAAAATTCTAACCCAATTATGTTCCAAGCCAATTTGATGTGCATACTCACGTGTCATTTGACCAGCACATAACTTGGCATAACCATATCTCATTTCAGGGAACGTTTGTGTATCAGGTCTAAGTTTCCCTCCAAATCTTCCATATTCTGCTTGAGACCTAGCACCAATAAATTTTTTGTAGCCAAAACGCTTTGCAACACCAACTGCATCTAAAGCATATTTAACATTTTTGTTTTGAAGATACATATCATTTCGTCCAATGCCTGATGATCCCATCCATGCAATTGGAATCCACTCTTGTAATTACTAAAATTTCTACATTTTCTTATATTAAATGTTTTATAATCACTGTTCCAATTGCACCAGTGATTATTGCTCTCTTCATCATATTATCTTCTCCATTCAGTAATGTATTTTTTCAAATTCATCTCTATCTAAAAATGGTGCCATATCATCTAAAGAAGGAGAAATAATTTTTCCATCTGGCAACATTTTAGACGAAGATTTTGGTGCAAAATTTTGTGTAGGATCTACGATCGCTTCACAAATACAAGGACCTTTACAATTCAATACTTTTTTTAGAACTTCTTCACAGTTTTTTTCGCTATCTAATGTAAAATATTTAACTCCAAAAGCATCTGCCAATTTTTCAAAATTTGGAAAACTTAATCCACTTGTTTTATCAATACCAATATATGGCGGTTTAAATAAACTGCTCTGCGTTTGACGTATGGAATGATAACCATTATTATTAATAAGAATTATCTTAATATTCAGTTTATTATATGACACTGTAGCCAATTCCTGAATATTCATCATAAAGCTTCCATCTCCATCAATGCAAATTGTTCTTTTACTATTGTCAGCTACCGCAACACCAACTGCAGCAGGAAATCCATATCCCATAGCAGCACAACCAGAATTTGTAAACATTCTTTGTCCTTGTTTAATTTTTGCAGTTTGAAATGTAATCACACACGCACTACCATTTCCACAGATGATCCTATCATCTTTTTGCAATTGTTCAAAAAGCTTATCTATGAAAATATATGGATTAATCAAACCGCCATCCGTTCTGTGATAATCTTTTTGTACAACTGGGAACCTTTTTACAAGATTATGACACCATTTAAGCCATTTTTCATGTTTATTTTCTGGTATATATTCTTCAATGAGAAATGCATTGATTAATTCTTTTACATCCACATTAATAGGCATATCTATATGAATCGTAGGTTTAATCAACTCTTTAGGATCGATATCAACTATAATCTTATACGCATTTTTAGCAAAATCATAATGATTATAACCAATCATACGAATGTTTAATCTACAACCTAGGCTTAATAAAAGGTCGCAATTCTGCACAGCAAAGTTACCTGGTCTTGTGCCAACAGTTCCTGGCATACCTACAAAGTATGGACTGTTAAAAGGAACTGTATCATTTGCATTCCAAGCTGTAACGACTGGAATACAAAGTTTATCCAACAATTTAAGAAACTCTTTTTCTGCTCCAGAGAGTCTTATTCCTGTCCCTGCTAAAATAAGTGGTGCTTTTGATTTCTTAATTTTTGTAAATATATTTTTGACTATAGTTGCTTTAAGTTCTGGTATTCTCCAGGGCTTTTCTTCCATAGCATTAAAATGTATTAGATCATCTGTATCAATCATTGCTCCTTGTACATCCAAAGGAATATCAAGCCATACAGGACCTCCTCTTCCATTCAAAGCTATAAACAGAGCTTTTTCCAAGTGATATGCTACTTCTTTCGGATTTGTCAGCATTATCGCATATTTTGTCATATTGCTAACTGAATGAACAATGTCAAATTCCTGATCACCTAGTTGGCGTAAACCAAGTTCTTGACATGACCAAATTGTTGTTTCTCTCTTTACTTGTCCAGATAATACAAACATTGGAATAGAATCAAGCCAGCCTCCCATAACACCAGTAATTGTATTTGTTCCTCCTGGTCCGCTTGTTACACAAACTGCTGCTAATTTTCCAGTTATTCTTGTATATCCCTCAGCTGCAATCGCACAAGCCTGCTCATGATGATTAAATGTACAATGAAGTCCTTTTTGATGACCAAGTGCATCGTTTAAATGCATCGCTCCTCCACCTGTAACCATAAAACAATCACTAATTCCATGTTGTACTAAAAATTCTGAAATATATTTAGCTATCTTGACTTTCATTTACTTTTCCCTCCCTACAAGTAGATTAATCAATTCTGCTGTATTTTTAGCTATTCCAATATTTGGAAATTTATTTACATCTTTTTTATTCTTAAATCCAAATCCATATGTCACACCAATAAAATTTATTCCTATCTCTTGTGCTCCTAACGCATCATTATCACTATCTCCAATCATAACAGCATCAGAATAATCTACAGTTCCTGCATCAATTAATGCTTTCTTTATGATATCCTTCTTTTTCATTTTATTTTCATGATCAGCACCATACATAATATTGGTATACTTATCAAAACCAAAATGTGTTAAAATTGTTGTTGCATAATCCTGACGTTTATATGTCGCTATCGTAGGTTTTATATCATTGTCAAGCAATGCTTGAAACACATCGTAAATCCCAGCATATGGTTTTGCTTTTAATAAATCAACTTCTTTATATTGATTACGAAAAATAGTAGCTATCTCTTGTAAAATTGGTCCTTCTAAATTATATATATTTGCAAACGAATCTTGAATAGGTGGTCCTATAAAAGTGTGAAGCTTTTCTTCATCTAAAGGAGTAAGTCCCATTTTTTTTATTGTATATCTAATTGATGCTAATACTCCTTCTGATGTATCAAGTAATGTTCCATCCAAATCAAATACTACAACCTTAAATTGATGCTCCATTAATATCCTCCACTGCATCATATGCAGAATATGTAATAAAATTAATTATCATATCATTACGTAACTCTGAAATTCGTTTTTTCATATGATAATTTAAATGAAAAGCTTCTTTTTTAACAAAATAATATTCCATAGATGGATTACAATAATTATCTTCTTTATCAGAGTAACCATCAAATCCAACACAATTAACTTCTTTCATATCTATTTCTTTCAAAATTTTCAAAAGCATTAAGAATGAATTATCAATAATTTTCTCATTAGTTTCAAGTAAAGGTGCACGATTTACTACGAAATCAAACTTACCATTTCTACATTCAACATTCGATGTCGCCAAAGTTTTTATTTTTGTATTTTTCAATGTAAGAATCATATCATGATACCTTTTTCCATTAGAAATAAAAACACAATCAATTAAAATATCTTGAGGAATATAATTTATTGAAATAATATATGGATTATTCTCATATATAAATTTTTTTACTTCTTTTATTTGTAAATGAACATTTTTACCTGGTCCCACAATAAGAAATTTTCGTCCCTCTATTTCCTTCCGAAAAGCTTCTATGCTTTTCTTTTCAGGTATATAATTTTTAACATAATAGTCATAAATTTGTTCTGCTATAAATTTATCATAAAGAAGTTTTTTATCCTCTGGTTCAATCATAGCAAGTAATTTATCTAATTTTGCTATTGAAAGATTCTGTTTTTTCTGAAAATAAGTCAAATAATTTGGATGACAATTATTTTTACTGCAAAGATAAAAAAATGTTTTATATCCCCATGGTGCCTTTGAGTAAAAAATTTTCACTGACTCTTCAATCGCCTCAAGCATTGCATCTATATTGTAATTTTTCCCATACTTATTATTTAAACGCATTCCAAGCAATTCCAATGGAGCATTACCAGCACTTTTACCCATTCCATATAAAGTTCCATCAACAACAATATCATGTTTGCTATCTTTTCCAATAAATGCAAGTGAATTCGCATACCCCAATTGGAAATTATTATGAGCATGAAATCCAATTTTAATTTCAGGAAGCACATTGTCATCAAGTATTTGATAATAATGAAGTAAATCTTCTGGATGAAGAAGACCATATGTATCAACCATGGAAACTGCATAAGGTTTTACATCATTAACAAGTTTCGTCAATTCAAACAATTCTTTATCGTTATATGTAGTAATAGATACAAGTTGGGAAAATACCTTATATCCAAGTGACTTAACTTGACGACAAAATTCCATTGCCTCATGCATTAAATGTTTTTTAAAAATAACACGAATACCATCTAAACAACTTTCATTACAAGGCGATAAATTTTCAATTGCACATGTTCCGTAATCAATCATGCCGACAATCATTGTATTTTTTTTATCCAACCCGCCAAAAATAATATCCACACAAGTTGTAGTAGGCATGATACTACGTTCAGTATCAAAAGGGCGTCTTTCATCTAAAAAGCCTATTTCTATAATATTAACACCAGAATCGACCAATCTTTCAAAAATACTAATTAAATTTTCGTTTCCAAACCTCCAGTCATTTACATACCCGCCATCGCGCAAAGTACAATCTAATAGTTCAATATTATTCATACCTTTCTTCTCCTCTACCTATTGATTCAAGGCCTCAATAATAATTTTAGCCATATAATCAATCATTTTGTCTGTCATTCCTGGATAAACGCCAACCCAAAACGTATTGTTCATAATGAAGTTCGTTACATCTAACGACCCAGCTACTCGATAGGCATCAGTTCTGCGAATCTGGTCAAAACATGGATGTTTGATAAGATTGCCACTGAATAACAAACGTGTCTGCACATTATGGTCTTCAATATACTGGGTTATTTGATTACGATTCAGACCAATACCTGGTTGCACAGAAATCAGGAAACCAAACCAAGAAGGTTGGCTATTATCTGCAGGTTCTGGCAAAATAATTTTATCCTGAACACATTCTAGTGATTTATGCAGTCTGTTCCAGTTATGACGACGATATTTAATAAACATTGGGAATTTTTTCAGTTGTTCTACACCTATTGCTGCCTGTAGATCTGTAATTTTCAAGTTGTACCCAAAATGACTGTAAACATATTTATGATCATATCCCTGTGGTAACTCACCATATTGCCCATCAAAACGATGCCCACAAAAATTATCATGGCCAGAAGCACAAATACAGTCGCGTCCCCAATCCCGATAAGAAAGGATCAGTTGATGTAACTCAGAATTGTTTGTATAAACACATCCACCTTCACCCATTGTCATATGATGTGGAGGATAGAAAGAACTTGTACCAATATCGCCCCATGTACCAGAAAATCTCGTTTCACCATCTATAGTATACTGAGTACCAAGGGCATCACAATTATCTTCTATAAGCCATAAATTATGTCTATCGCAAAAATCTTTTACTGTTTTTAAATCAAATGGGTTTCCAAGTGTATGTGCAATCATAACTGCTTTAGTTTTTTCGCTCAGGGCATCTTCTAATTTAGTAACATCAATATTATACTGAGGTACAGTAACATCAACGAATACAGGTACAGCACCATATTGAATAATAGGTGTAACAGTAGTCGGAAAACTACACGCAACTGTAATAACCTCATCACCACGCTTAATCTGACGTTCACCAAGTTCAGGGGCAGTCAAAATAGTAAATGCAATTAAGTTAGCAGAAGAGCCACTATTGACAAGATGTGCATATTTAATGCCAATCCACTCTGCAAATTTTTTCTCAAATTCATCTGCGAAAAATCCTGTAGTAAGCCAAAAATCAAGCATAGCATCTGTTAAATTGCACATCTCTTTTTCATCAAATACACGTGAAGCATAACTAATTCGGTCTCCTGGTCGAAATATATTTTTCTTTTCTTTAAAATCATGATAATATTCAGTAACCAAAGCCTTAATTTGAGCACGTGCTTCTGCTTCATTATTCCAATTCTGCATTATTTTTCCTCCATTAAATTGTTCTTTAATCTATTTTCAATCTATTTTATCCATAAAATTCTTTAATTTCCTTATCCATGCAGACACGGATGTTTCCACCATCAATCCAACATTTGCTCCATTCCACAACCTTTTCAATAGCTTTCTCCAGATTCCAATGTGGTTTCCAGCCAAACGTATTTTTTATTTTAGAACAATCAAGTTTTAAAAAATTGGCTTCATGAGGACCGCCATCATATTTATTAATCCACTTCATACCATTACCCCAATGTTTAACAAATATATCTACAAGTGTTCCCGTTTGGAAGCAATCTTGGTCATCTGGTCCTACATTATAGTAGCCAGCATAGTTTCTATCTTCATACTGTTTAGCTGCAATCATAAGATATACATAAAGTGGTTCAAGAACATGTTGGTAAGGTCTTATTGAAAATGGATTTCTAACAATGATATCTTCCTTTTTAATAGCGGCACGGATGCAATCTGGAATAATACGGTCATGTGCAAAATCTCCCCCTCCAATAACATTTCCTGCACGAGCTGTAGAAACCGCAACCTGATTGTCAGTGAAAAAGCTATTTTTATAGCTATGTGTTACTAGTTCAGAACAAGATTTTGAATTAGAATATGGGTCATAACCATCCAGTTCTTCGTTTTCTCTATATCCCCATACCCATTCTTTGTTTAAATAAACTTTATCTGTAGTAACATTAAGAAATGATTTTACACAACTATTTTTACGTATACATTCAAGAATATTTACTGTACCCATTACATTTGTTTCATATGTATATACAGGGTTTTTATAACTATCACGAACAATTGGCTGTGCAGCAAGATGAAAAACAATTTCAGGCTGTGATTCATCAAATATCTTTTTGAGGGAAACATAATTTCTGATATCACCAATAACAGAATGAATATCCTGTTCAATACCAGCAATTTCAAAAAGGGAAGGTGTGGTTGGAGGATTAAGTGAATATCCTGTCACTTCTGCTCCAGCATTTGCCAAAATTTTGCAAAGCCAAGACCCCTTAAATCCTGTATGACCTGTTATCAATACTTTCTTTTTCTTATAAAATGAAATGTCAAAACTCATTAATCTTCCCACACTTTCCAAGGAGCTTTTTTTAATTCCCACATACTTTCAAGCATATCTTTCTCACGTTTTGTATCCATGCATTGCCAGAACCCTCCATGATAAAATCCTTTTAGTTCTCCTTTTGCTGCCAGAATTTTCATTGGTTCTTGCTCAAATATTGTTTTATCACTTTCTAAATAATTAAATATCTCTGGATTACAAACCATATAGCCGCCATTAATTACAACACCATCTAAATCTTCTTTTTCTCTAAATGCAGTAATATTGTTATCAGCATCAATTTCTAAAACACCCTTTTGCTGACTAACACTAACTGAAGTAAGTGTTACACATTTTCCATGTTTTTTATGAAATTCCAAAAGTGCAGCAATATTTACATTAGATACTGCATCACCATATGTTAAGAAAAATGATTCATTACCAACATATTTTTTAATTCTTTTTATACGACCACCTGTCATAGTATTTAGACCAGTGTCAACAACTGTAACTTTCCATTTTTCGGCATGTTGCTTATGAACAATCATTTCATTTCCATTTGTAAAATCAAATGTAACATCAGATGTATGAAGAAAATAATTAGCAAACCATTCTTTAATTACATGCTGCTTATATCCTGCACAAATAATAAATTCATCCATGCCATAGTGAGAATATTCTTTCATAATATGCCAAAGAATTGGCTTTTCTCCTATTTCAATCATTGGCTTTGGTTTTAAATGTGACTCTTCAGAAATTCTGCTTCCAAAACCACCAGCCAAAAGAACTACTTTCATTGTATTTTTCTCCTTCCTATTATCCTGTTCCAAGCAGGCTTTATGAAACTTAAAGTAAATTCATTTTTCATAAACAAAAGAGTAATAACATATGCAATAATACTTAAAATAATTGTTATAAATACAACTACAAAATGAGAAAAACTTATCCTACTTACCAACAAACCAATGATAACAATCTCTACAGCTCCCACAAAAGGTGCTTTAATTATATCTTTAAAACCATCAATTTTGATATTTTTATCAATAAAACGCCATTTTATAAAAATTCCTATCAATTCTGCAAGTGCTGTTGTTGCAGCCGCTGCATTCATTCCAAATTTTGGAATGAAAACTAAGTTTAAAACAACATTAACAATAGCTGAAATTACAGAAGATAAAAGGCACAGTTTATCACGTCCCGCAGGAAGCATCATCATGTTTCCTATCCAGCCACCAATCAAAGAAAACAGTAAGGCGACAGATAAAATATGTAATGAATTTGTCGCTCCCAGATATTCATTTCCTGCGATTACATAGATAAGTGGCTTTGTAATTACATTTAAACCTGCTAAACAAGGAAGTCCAATTACTATAATAAAATTAAGAGAATATTTTAATAATCGGTTGATTTCGTGATAATCTTTTTTTGCAAACCCTGCCGATAGTCTAGGCATAACTACCCAAGCTACTGATGCAATAGTTGTATTAACTAGGTTATATATTTTAACAGAAGTACTGTAAAGCCCCACTTCGTAATCATTTCTTGCCAACCCTAATATAGTCATGTCAGAATTACAGTATATAGTTTGGGACAAAACTAAGGAAAACAACAGAAGAATAGGAAGTAGATGTTTTTTTAATTTCATATGAAATGTAAATTGTGTTTTGCAAAATTTTCGTCTGTAAAATATATTAATAATATTAGCACCACTGGAAGCTGTTACACTAATGATTGCATAAATTAAGTAATCTTCTGATTTTTTAACAAATAAAAACATCAAAATTAAAGAAAATAATTGCATTCCCATTGTCCTTACAGCAATGAACTTGAAATCTTCCATGGCTGTATTTAACCAGTCTGCACCAAGAGTTGTAAATATTATAACGCTGCTTTGAATACAAATTAATTCTCGATAATGTTCTAATGGTCTTGCCACCATAAGAGTAACTGCCAGTGCCAGATAAGCAACCAGAGTAGACAATATATTAATGGACAAAATCTGACTTGCCGTTTTATTTAACAGTTTCTTCTCTTCTCTAACCTTAGAACATTCTCTTACAGCATATGTAGTAACACCTAAAGAAGCAATTAAAGAAAAATAACTTACAACTGAATTTCCAAAATTAATTTTTCCAACATTTTCTGCCATCAAAACTCTTGATACATATGGAAATGTAATCAAAGGATAAAGAATCCCAAATACTGATTTTATGGCATTAAAAATTGTATTTGTTTTTACATTGGTTTTGTCCAACATTTTTATTTGTTTAAGTCCTCCTAATCCATTTTGCAATCTGCATTTTACATTTCTTTATATTATAATATCCCAGATATTTCTTCCAATATGGCTTTCCCTTGTACTGATTCCAGACTAAATTTTTTAAATTTTCTGTTTTAGAATAATTTAGTCCTTTCTCCTGAATCTCCCATTTGATACACCAACCTGTAAAAAAATGATACAATAAATCTTTTTCCAAATATTCCTTATCCTCTATTGTTAAAATTCCCCGCTTAATATAAGGATCAATTAGGTTAAAATAATTTTCATAAAAAACGTGGTACAATCCATAACTAATGTTTTTATTTTCAACTTTTTGAATATCTGTATAATTTTTATTACAAATCAAAACACAATTACTTTTGCTGGCAAGCTCCAGACACTTTCTTACCTGCCACAGTGACAATTCACATCCTAAAGTGTCATTCTCTATTTCAATACAATCTTTCTCCCATATGCTAAAACAGGCAATGGAAGTAATATAGTAACTAACATTATATATAAAATCATGGAAATCAACTTCCTGCATTTTAGCTGAATTTTTAATAGCTCCATTTGTCCAACAAAGATAAGTCTTGTTTTCCTTATTTTTTTCTATGATATGACACATTTCAGAAAGCGCATTAGGTTTGTATATAATTGTATCATTACTCAGTCGCCTCAAAATTCCATTTCCTCTGCTTAAAGCTAAGGGAAAGTTTTCATCTCTAATATTTTTCTCATTGCAGAAATAATGAATATTTTTATATTTTTGTGCATATTTTTTTCCTATCTTTTTTGTATCATCATTTGACGCATTATCTGAAATAATTACCTCAACAATTCCATCTATAAATTCATTTTGTGCAACAATAGAATCTATACTTTTTTTTAAATATTGACACCGGTTATAAGTAGGAATGCATATACTTAGAAGCGGCTGCTCTTTTTTCATTCTATTTCCTCCAATATCCTTTCTGCAATCCACTTCATTGCCATATCATTTGGATGTCTTGCAACGCCTTCATGTTCTACAATATGCGGATTATCTTTTTCATCATATACAGTCGTACCAAGTCCGCATTGATATTCTGTTTTTCCTTTTATTGCATTAAGACTAATAAAAGAAATATTTTCATCTGTAGATTTGCAAGCTTGTTTTTTCATATCATCTTTCTCGTTATCGTCCCAAAAATCACCTATTACAATAATCTCAGCATCTGATACTACATTTTGGATATATGAAAGTAGTTCTTCAAAATCAGTTTCAAATGTGGAAAGATCTGATGCATTTTCACTGAGTTGAATAGTAACAAGGTCTAAATTCTCATCTAGTAAACTGTCTAATAGTAACAAACTTTCTGTCCTGTCGTGCTCCATCATTTCCCATGTCGCAAAATTATATGCATATAAAACAATAGGTTCTGATATTTGTTTATGTAACAAAGAAGAAAACTGATGAACATAATCATTATCCAAAGTAGTTGCTGCCATACCATTTTCATTCCACCAATATTCATTAATGCCATGTCTTGTAATAGAATTTCCAATAGCCAAATAATTAAAACTATCTTTATCCCATGTTACAGAAGAAGTTTCATTTTTCGCTTGCAAATATGCAATCTTTCTTTCTAAATTGGAAATTTTCCCTTCTAAATTGGAAATTTTCTCATTCCAGTTCTTTTCATGTTGAAATAATTTATAACACATCTGCATACAAACAGCTATAAATATGAAAACAAGAATACAAACCACGAGCTTGCTTGTTTGCTTAATACTCCATTTTTTTCTCATTTCTTGTCAAGTTATTTTTTATATTTTTTATTAAAAATTTTTTTCATTAAACTAGTAACAATATAATTTGCATCTCTTACTGTATCAATCTTTTGATACAATAAATCAATGTTTTCTTTAATAGTATTTTTATCTAATTTTGCATAATCAATTTTTAACAAAATTTTTCTTATATCTTCATCAAAACGATATTTTATTATTTTTGCTGGTACACCTCCCACTACTGCATAAGGTGGTACATCCTTTGTTACAACAGACCCAGCAGCTATCACTGCACCTTGTCCAATGCTAACACCAGACATAATTGTTACACCATAACCAAGCCAGACATCATCTCCAATAATAATATTACCCTTTCCAAACGCTTCAAATTGAACCGATTTCAAAACTTGAGATTTAAATGGAAATGTAGATATATGATTTATATAATGTTCCGCATCTAAAATAAAATAAACGTTGTCTGCTATTGACACATAATTTCCAATTATAAGCTTATGTCCATATGCAAAATCTATAACATTTAATCTGCCATATGAATAATTTCCAACCAAAACTTTATTTATATCAAATATATTTTCTGGAACCGTATTATTATGTTTATTCAGTTTTCTCCATCGGATTTTAACCTTATTTAACCTATGTTTTTTCCATATTTCTGCAAATAAAGAATATTTTAAGTAATCTTTTAACATAAACATAATTCCTAATGTATTATTTTACATTTTCCTTTATTTTTTTAATTTCCCTCAAAAACCCATCACCATAATATTTATCTGGTTCCAGGTAATTTCCCTCTCCCCATTCATTCCATGCATTTATTATTATAAATGGAATATTAAATTTTACTGCTTTCTTATACTGCTCTTTTATGCACATTCCAAATTTACTAGCAGAAACACCAGTAAATATTGTTGAATTAAACTGTCGGCGCGGAGAATTATCCCAGTCAGTAAAAGCTCCTAATATAGTTTTATCTTTATTTGGCGGTTTTCTATCCATTATTAATTTACAACATTTGTTATAATCCATTTTATATTGTATTATTCCTTTGCCATTTTTTATTAATAACTTTTTATTAATTACCTCTATACATCTCATCCTTATATATCTGTAAATTCTTTCATAAATATTTAGTGTTTGATTCAAAGTATAAAATGGTTCTCTTTCAAATCCTGCATCAAAATTCCCTAATGCATCTGTATTATGTCCAGCAACAGTTTTTATAAAATAAATTCCTTTAAATCCATTTTCCTTTGCTAAATGATTCCAATATTTTATAAATTTATCCATATCTTTAAAAAGCCAGTCTTTATAAACCAAATATACTGGTTTTCCATCTATTTGGATATACCTGGGATCTTTAAAAAATGACAGACAGTATTCAAAATGTTTCTTCCAATCTTTCACATTTCCATATTTTTGTTCCCAAATAATCTTTTTTTCTTGTCCATACCATCTGCTTTCCCATGATTCATTAGCCCAATATAAACAATATTTTATATTTATTTCTTTATGTTTAAGCAAAATTTCTGTTGGAAGATTTAAAAGTTTATTTCCAAGAGAATAATACTGGTAAATTGCAAAACCATCTATACCATATTTATTTGCCATTTCTGCCTGCTTTTGTATTGCATGATAATCAGACAGGTCATATTCTTCATATGGAATCCTTGGTTGTATATGCCCATAAAAAAGTGGTTTTGCATTTTTACATGCTGTCCATTCAGTATATCCTTCTCCCCACCACATATCATTATATTCTGTACGGTAGTACTGTGGCAGATATATAGCTATAATTTCAGGTGTCATTTTTTTCCTCCTAATGTCTTAGTTATCCTAATGTTTTCTTTAACTAGGTTTTTTTTATAAATGTTGGAAATATAACCTTCAACAAACATATAACCAGTAATTACCTGAGTCGTAAAAATATTTTCCTGAAAAATAAATACAAGAAAAAGCAATATTGGCATAAGAGCAAATAAAAAAGAAATACTATCCTTTTTTATTCTGAATGTTTTAAAAGATTCTCTAGACATTCTTTGTAGAATCCAAGCAAATACAATAACCCCTTCTATCCCTAGCTGACACCAGAAATTAAGTACACCAGTTTCAGCTCCTAAATAAGATTCACTTTGGTTTATAAATTTATTTACATTTCCTACTGAACCAACACCAAATCCAAACGGTTTCTTCATAAGAGCTGCCATGGTAATCTTTATAGCATAAAAATGCATATTATAAGAATAAAAAACTCCATAATAAATGCCTAGAACTGCAACTCCTCCTATAAGACACCACTTTATAAAAGAAAATGAAGATTTTGTTCCCATTTTTAACTCTCTTATAAAAACATGATATGAAAATGTCATAATTAAAGAAACACATGCAATTAAAAGACCACCTTTTCCGAATGTTAGAAAATTACAAACCAATAAAAAAAGTAGTGCAAAGTAGTCAGTTATTTTTTTTATCATAGTACTTTTAAGTACAACAGCAAGTGCCATAAATGAGCTGAAATTTACAGGTTCTAAAAATAAAGATGCCATTCTCCATAGATAAGTTCCAAAAAAATCACCTAAAAAATATCCTGGTAACCCATCTGTCGTATATATTCCAGAATTAAGTGCTTTTACATTGGCAACTTCTACTGCCCCCATTATAACATATAATCTGTCACTTGTTATAAATCCTATAATTCCTATGATCCCAGCAACAAATGCACATCTGATAAAAAAAATCTTAAAATCTTTAAATTTTTTCTCATTGTCAATAAAATATGTTCCAATTATATACGCAAGATAAAATATAACAAAGTTTCTTGTATTATATACAAATGCAGTTAATGATTTATTCGGACTAATAATATAGTTAAATAAAATAACTAAAACATATATATAAAATAAATAATG
>DESG01000104.1 GCA_002361175.1 Lachnoclostridium sp. UBA3320
ACCCATTCTGAAAAACCATCTTTATAGCTGCCAGGGAGCCACTCTTGATGCTAAAATATATTTTTTAAAATAATAATCCCTCGAAATACCTATTTTATAAGGCTTTCGAGGGACTTTAGGTTAGCAGGGGTGGAAGGAATCGAACCATCCTCTGGAGTTTTGGAGACTCTTATTCTACCGATGAACTACACCCCTATATATAATATTATAAAGCACTTGTCTATTATATTATGCGTGTATCCATTTGTCAAGCAAAATTTTTTAATTTCTTCAATTAGTCTTTTGAACATAATATAAAAAATCTCGTCTTTAGAAGTTAACACCATATTCTTTCGAAGCAACTATTACCCCAAATTCTTTGCAAACGCCTTGTTTTAAAGACTTTTTTTATTGCTTGACTTTCCATACACTAACGCCATTTTTTAATGTTTGATACCAAAGTGAGGAAAAGAATCTGTTTTCAGATTAAAATAAAATAGAATTAAAGAAAAGCAGTTTATGCAACAGATTGAAAGGAGATTAAATATGAAATTAGGTTTATTACAGCAATATGTGATGGAATGACTTCAATGGATTAAGCTTATAATCGCAAAAATTCAGAAAGATTTATTATAAAGTGTGTAAAATAAATATTTAATTACCAGCTTATTTATGTTATAATCATATAAAAAGGAGGATTCATATGGCAGACTATATAATTAAAAATAAATTGCTTGAAGCTGGAATTAACCAAAAAGGTGCAGAGCTAGTGAGCCTTATACGAAACAGTGATAACAGGCAGTATATGTGGAGTGGAGACAAGGCATATTGGAACAGGGTTTCACCAGTGCTTTTTCCATTTGTAGGAAAATTAAATGGACAAAGATACAGGCATAAAGATGTGTGGTATGAGAATATCTCACAACATGCATTTGCAAGGGATATGGAATTTATATTGTCAGAAAAGAACGAGGATTCAATCTGGTTTAAGCTTGAAAGCAACGAAGAAACACAAAAGATATATCCATTTAGTTTTTTATTTGAAATCGGTTATCAGTTAGAGGCAAATGCACTAAAAGTAATCTGGAAAGTACATAATAATTCACAACAAATAATGTACTTTTCACTTGGAGCACACCCAGCTTTCCTGTGTCCTGAAGATGGAACAGGCAGTAAAGATGGATATTTGCTTAACTTGCATACAGATGCAGAAACTTTGGAAAGTGGAGAACTTACAGAAAATGGGCTGTTAGGAGATGTAGTGAATACTTTTCCTCTTAAAGACGGCTATCTTAAAATAACAGATGCAATATTTGATAAAGATGCTTTAATTTTAGATTCAACGAATATTAAAAAAGTTTCACTTGAAAATCCACAAAAACAAGAATATCTGTCAGTTTCATTTGATACACCATTGCTTGGTATCTGGTCACCAGCTAAAAAAGCCGCTCCGTTTGTCTGCATAGAGCCGTGGTATGGCAGATGTGACAGAGAAGGTTTTAATGGCAGTTTACAAGATAGAGAATATGGCAATAAATTAAAAAAAGGAGAAGTGTTTGAAAGAAGTTATACAATAGAAGTGAATGTTTAGATAATATGATGTAGGGGACAAAAGGTATTTTGTCCCCTATTAATGTTATGTATCATTTTGTTATTCTATTTTAATATTATAAGATTTTTACATATGTAGAACAAGCAAGTGAATGTTTATAAAGCAGTTTTAACAAAACGATTGCTTTACATAAAGTGTAAAAAGTTGTATAATATGCTACATAATAACTTTAAGATGACAACAATTTTATACTAAAGCACCATGGAGGAAATTGCTTATGAAGGAAAGCATTAAAATGATTGCCAGTGTAACTGGACGTTTAATACAGATAATAATAAGCACTGCTGGAAATTATATTGGAATTTTATTTAGTATTGTCGGAGTTGCATTAAGGATTCTTACACTTGCAGTTATTATAGGTATTTTTGCAAGTGTATGTATCTATGTTAAAGTACTTCCTATATTTACAGAAGTGAGGGAAGATGTATTTGACAAAATGGTTAACCTTGATGAAGATGATTTTACTATGAAAGAGGACACGCTGATTTACGACAGTAAAGAAAATGTTGTAGGTTCTGTTAATGCTGGACGTTTTAAGTATGTGCCAATTAATGATATTTCTCCATATATTTATAATGGTTATATCGCTGTTGAAGACAAGCGTTTTAAAACTCATGGCGGTGTAGATGTTCTTGCAACACTGCGTGCAGGAATTACCCTTTTAAAAAACCATATGAAGATTACACAGGGCGGAAGCACTATTACCCAGCAGATAATAAAAAATAACCTGCTTACACAAGACCAAAGTTATACAAGAAAAATGGCTGAGATTATGCTGGCTCCTGCTGTAGAAGCGAAGTTCACTAAAGCACAGATAATGGAATACTATTGTAATACTAATTATTATGGCTATAGATGTTATGGTGTAGGAGCAGCAAGCAGATATTATTTTAGGAAAGAAGCATCAGAGCTTAAACCTCATGAGGCAGCACTGTTAATCAGTCTTTCAAATAACCCATCTGCATATGACCCTATAAATAATCCAGAGGCTTCCCTTGAGAAAAGAAATGCTGTTTTAAAAACAATGTATGATGAAGGTGTTATAGATGAAAAACAGTATGAATCTGCTATAAAGAAAAAGCTCAAAGTCAAACAGTATTCTGAAGAGCTTGAAAATGAAAATTATGTAGTAAGCTATGCTATACATTGTGCAGCTAATGCTCTTATGGAAGAAGAACATTTTGAATATAAATATATTTTTAAAGATAAAAGTGATTATAAAAAGTATAGGGAAAAGTATTCAAAAGTATATAATGAAAAATGTGAAGACATACGTGCTGGCGGATATAAAATTTATACGTCAATAAATATGAAGAAACAAAGGCAGTTACAAGAGTCGATTGATAACGGACTTGCAGACAATACTGAAAAAGATACCGAAACTGGCAAATATACATTGCAGGGAGCTGCAGTCTGTGTTAATAATAAAACTAACTATGTAGTGGCTATAGTTGGAGGAAGAGGTACAGATGACGAATATAACAGAGCATATCTTTCTGCAAGACAATCTGGAAGCGCTATAAAGCCACTTATAGATTATACGCCTGGCTTTGAATCAGGTATTTTTGCACCATCAACTATTGTGAATGACCACCAATTTGAAGACGGACCCAATAATTCAGGTGATGTATATTTTGGTGATATAAGCATAAGAGAAGCTGTTGCAAGGTCACTTAATACAGTTGCATGGCAGGTTTTAGAAGAAATTACCCCTGAATATGGTATGTCTTATCTTGAAAAAATGCGTTTTCGTAATTTAAGCTATATAGATAATGGCAATCTTGCGCTTTCACTTGGAGGCTTTACCGAAGGTGTGCGTGTTGTGGATATGGTGAAAGGTTATTCTACACTTGCCAATAATGGAACATATAGCAATAGGACATGTATTAAAAAAATAGAAAATGTAGCAAATGGGATAATTTATGAAAATACTAACGAAAAAACACAGGTATTTACAGAAGATGCGGCATGGATGATGACAGATGTGCTAAGAGGAGTAATTAGTGAATCTTATGGCACGGGGTATTCATTGCAGCTTGAAGGAGACCAAATTTGCGCAGGTAAAACAGGCACTACCAATTCAAGTAAAGATGTGTGGTTCTGTGGATATACAAAGTATTATACAACAGTTGTATGGGCAGGATATGATACCCCAAGAGAAATGCCAGATGTTACAGGAGCTTCGCTTCCAGGTGTTATATGGAAAGATTATATGGATAAGATACATACAGAGCTTGAACCATTAAACTTTACAATTCCTGATACTATTCGTCTTGCAGACTATGATAGCGATGGCAGAAGAATTGAAGGCACTTCAATAGAGCCAGACCCATACGAAGAACGTCCTTATGGAATGGATTATTTTTCTAATGTAATACAGGAAGTAGAATATTCTAGCGATGACGAAGAAGATGATGACGAAGGTCAACAAAATGGTGAAGATGAGCGACCTGAATACTGACAGGAGGTATTATTATGGATAAAGATAACAATGCTGCCAGCACAAAGGCTGCACGTATGCGTTTTGTAAGAGCAGCTGAAATAGGCAGATGGTTTCAAACAATATGCTGGGTTAACATTCCTATAATAGGTTTTATATATCTGCTTGTTTTGTTAATCAGTAAAAATACATCTAAACACAGAAAAGATTTTATTCTTGGGTATTTATTATATAAATTCCTTGTATGGACACTTGCAATAATCCTTGTATATGGTCTTTATAAAATGGGAATTGATTTTATAGATGGAATGCTAGAATATGTAGCGTAAAGCAGATATAGCAACTAATAGTTTATCTGCCAACTTTTTGGCAGGAAACTGATGTATAATAATTTTATGAAATGGAGGAATGAAACAAACAATGAGAAAAACAAAAATCATATGTACATTAGGACCATCAACAAAGAAAGATGACGTTTTACGTAAACTTATGTTAAATGGCATGAATACTGCAAGAATTAATTTTTCCCATGGTACAAGGGAGTCACATCTGGAAACAATTAATGAAGTTAAAAAACTACGTGAGGAATTAAATCTTCCTATTGCCATATTGCTTGATACAAGCGGACCTGAAATAAGGCTTGGCGATTTTTTGAATGGAAAAGCAAAATTAGAAAGTGGGAATCTTTTTACCCTTACATCTAGGGATGTAGAAGGCACTGAAAAAGAAGCTTCCATAACATACAAAAATTTGCCAAAGGACGTAGAGAAAGGAACTATTATTCTTATAGATGATGGTCTTATAAAAATGGAGGCAGAGGAAGTAACTGATACAGATATTGTGTGCCGTGTATTAAATGGTGGCACTGTTTCAAATCATAAGGGCATTAACGTTCCTAATGTCAATATTAGTATGCCATATATCAGTGAGAAAGACAGGCTTGATATTATATTTGGCATAGATAATGACCTTGACTATATAGCTGCATCATTTGTAAGAAACGCAGATGACGTATTGCAGATAAGGAAAATTTTTGAAGAAAAAGGATGTAACAACATTAAAATAATTTCAAAAATCGAAAACAGGCAGGGTGTTGACAATATTGACGAAATACTTGAAGTTTCTGATGGCATAATGATTGCAAGAGGAGACATGGGTGTGGAGATTCCACTACAAGAAGTTCCTGTTATACAGAAAAAGATTATTAAAAAGGTATATAATGCAGATAAAATAGTAATTACAGCTACACAGATGCTTGATTCAATGATGAAAAACCCAAGACCTACCAGAGCTGAAGCTACAGACGTTGCCAATGCAATATATGATGGTACAAGCGCTATAATGCTTTCAGGAGAAACAGCTGCAGGAAATTATCCAGTAGAAGCACTACAAACAATGATTGACATTACAGAATGTGCAGAAGCAGACATAGATTATAAAAAGCGTTTTAAAGTGCTTGTTAAAATGGAAACACCTAATGTGACAGATGCTATATCACATGCAACATGTATGACTGCAATGGATATTAATGCTGCTGCTATTATTACAATTACTAAAGAGGGTGGAACAGCCAGAATGATTTCAAGATACCGTCCATATTCACCAATAATAGGATGTACACCTTTGAAGAAAACATTTTATCAGATGGGTTTATCATGGGGTGTTAATCCTGTTATGATTAATGAGGAAACAGATACAGAAGAGTTATTTACTAATTCAATAAAAGCCGCACAGCAAAGAGGATATATAAAGAAAGATGAAATCGCTGTAATAACAGCTGGCGTACCACTTGGAGTATCAGGAACGACCAATATAATAAGAGTTATGACAGCGGAATAGTAAAAGTTGACTGAAAACATTCAAAATTTTTTAAATAAATAACAAATAAAAAGCATTTGAGGGATATAATCCAAATGCTTTTTTAATGCAAAAATAACCTATTTTTATAAAAAATAAATAAATTTGTTATATTGTATTTTAATAATTTATAATTTTAGTATAATAATATATAGTAGTATTCATTATTTTAGAAAGGATAATTAATTATATGTCATATATTATTACAGAACAGATACTTAAAAATTACAGGGAATATTTAATAGAAGGAGAAAAAAGCATAGCAACAATAAACAAATATATATGCGATATTAGAAAACTGATGGACTATGCTAATGGACAGGAAATTACAAAAAAATTAATGCTTGAATTTAAGGAAAGTTTAAGAGTAGACAAAAACTATAAACTCTCCAGCATAAATTCATTTCTTATAGCAGCAAACAGACTATTTGACTATCTTGAATGGTATGGACTTAATGTAAAACTTTACCAAATACAAAATGATGTTTTTGCATCTAAAAAAATTGACCTATCTATGCAAGAATATAGGAAACTAGTAATGGCGGCATGGCATAAAGGAAAGAAAAGACTTGCCATGATTATTCAAACTTTATGCTCTATGGGATTAAGAATAAGTGAACTTACATTTATAACAACAGAAAGCGTGCAAAAAGGTGAGGTAGAAATTTACTGCAAAAGAAAACAGAGAAAAGCACTTATTCCAAGTGGTCTACGCAAACTGCTTCTAGACTATATCCGTGAAAATGGAATTACAAATGGGATTGTATTTCGCACATCAAGCGGAAAGGCAGTTGACCGCAGCAATATATGGAGGGAGATGAAATCACTCAAAGAAGAGGCAGGAATAGGAAAAGAAAAAATCTTTCCGCATAATTTGAGACATTTGTTTGCAAAGACATTTTATGAAGCAAGTAAAGATATTGCAAAGCTTGCAGATGTACTTGGACACAGCAGCATAGAGACAACAAGACGTTATATTATGACAACATACGAAGAACACCAGAAACAGATTGATAGTTTGGGATTGGTATAAAGCATTTTAATATAATGACATAACGGAAACAAAACATATAATAAATCATAAATATACATATGTAAGCGTTTTAACAAAATACAAACTATAAATTCCAAACTCAAAAAATACAACATAATAAAAATTATGTTGTA
>DESG01000130.1 GCA_002361175.1 Lachnoclostridium sp. UBA3320
CATACGGATTATTACATGCTTACATTTCAGCAAAGTTTATAAATAAATCATCATAGATATTAACTTTAATTATTGATTCAAAGGTGTAAGGAACGCTGATAAGATTACTTTCAAAATAATTTACAGTAACAGTTTTTCTCTTTGGGTCTACAATCCAATATTCACGAACTCCATAATTCTTATAGTAATAAAGCTTTTTGATATAATCGTTGGATGAATTATTTGGTGATACTATTTCAATAATAAAATCAGGTGCACCGTTACAGCGCTTTTCGTCTAATTTTTCTTTATCACATACAATAATAAGGTCAGGTTGTACGATTGTTAGGGGTTTATCGTTAAGTTTTACATCGAATGGAGCAGGAAATACGCTGCAATCACCACCTTTTTTCTTAATATAGGTGTTAAAGATTGTTATAAGCTCTGTTAATATTCTTTGATGTGTTTGTGATGGACCTGCCATATCATAAATGATACCATCAAATACTTCTGTCCTTACATCTTCTGGAAGATTCTCATACTGCTCTAATGTAATAAGTTCTGGTTGTGGTTGTAATGTTGACATAATAACACTTCCTTTCTGTTCTTATCTGTTCTTATAATTAATAATATGTGTTTTTATTTTATCACAAATAGAAATATTTTTTAATATAAATCATTAGGTTAAATATATTAAATATGTATAATCACCATTAAATTGGAAAATAATATCCATAGAATATTTTTTAATTTCATTCAATCTATTTTAATTTTATTTAATTTATTTTATGGAGGCAAAGTTATGGATTTTAAAGAAAGCAGAACAAAGGAAAACCTTATGAGAGCATTTGCGGGCGAGAGTCAGGCAAGAAACAGGTATACATTTGCGGCAGAGATTGCACAGCAGAGTGGACTGTTTGTTGTAAAAAAGATTTTTGATTTTACAGCAGAGCAGGAAAAGGAACATGCAAAGGTATTTTATAATTTCCTTAAAGAAGCCGAAGGAGAGAATATTAACATTGATGCTGGCTATCCAGTTAATACATCTAAAGATGTACTTACACTTCTTAAAAATGCTACTCATAATGAATTTGAAGAAGCAGACAGTGCATATAAAGAGTTTGGTGATATTGCTAAGGAAGAAGGCTTTACACAAATTGCAGGTAGATTTTATCTTATTGCTGATATTGAGAAGATACATGGAAAGCGTTTTGACGAAGTTGCAAAACTTATGGAGCAGGGAAAGCTTTTTGTATCTGATGTTAAGACAGGGTGGATGTGTCTTGGATGTGGATATGTAGTTGAATCTGAAATAGCACCGCAAAATTGCCCAGTCTGTGACAGCGACCAAGGATTTTTTATCAGAATGTCAATGGCTCCATATGTATGTAAGTAAAATTATAGTTTGTAATGTGCAACATTGTAAAAATTATTTACCAATAAGCCAAAATCCCTTTGAAAGTACAATTAAAGGGATTTTGGCGCTTTTTTATTTTTTTGTAGAAGTAAATTCATCAATAAGCTGTTGTATACTATCAATACATCCACCACAAGCAGTACCTGCACTTGTAACATTTTGCACATCTTCTAAAGTCACAGCACCAGAATCAACGGCCTCTTTTATCATTCCCTTTGTTACGTTCATGCAATTACATACAATCTCATCCATAGCCATAATATTGTTTTGCTCCTTTCTGTTGAATTAAAATAGTTTGTAGTTTTTTTATATATTTATAATATGGCAAAATTTTATAAGATTATACAAAGGTACACACAATATATTTATAATTCACATTTATGGCAATTTATATTTATTGTGATATTTGTTATATTCATTATTAAATCTTATTGAGTCCTTTTCTTTAATGCTGCCAATATATTCATGTGTTTCAAAGCTGTCTTCCTTAGCTTGTATAATAAAGGCAGCGATATTAGAGCAGTGGTCTGCAACTCTTTCGTAGTTAGTTGTTAAATCAGATAAAATAAAGCCAAGTCTGATTGTGCATTTTCCCTTTCTTAAGCGTTTAACGTGTTTTTTCTTTACTTCATTATTTAAATGGTCAATAACTTCTTCTAGAGGTTCTATATGTGTAGCGAGTTCTGTGTCGGTATCTGCGAATACATTATATGTCATCATAACTATTTCACGTATTGCTGATTCATATACATCAAGTTCTGCATTGGCTTTATTAGAAAAATGTTCATTTTTTTTATTGGCTTTTTGTACTGTTTCCATTATATTGACAGCATGGTCTGAGATTCTTTCAAAATCACCAATACAGTGGAGAATTGTTGTAACAACTTGTGAATCATTATGTGAAAGTTCTGCATTATTTATTTTTATAAGATATGTTCCAAGTTCATCTTCATATCTGTCAACAAGATTTTCCAGTTCAAGGATATTTTCTGCTTTGGCATCATCGTATTTATGGCGCAGTTCTATAGCTTTAAATAAAGCTTCTTTAGATGCTTGAGCCATCTGGATTGCTGTTTTTTTTGCCTGTGCTACTGCAAAAGCTGGTTTTTCTAGAAAACGGTCATCTAAAAGAGCCATTGCATTGTCTTTTTGTATACTGCCATCGTCACGTATTGTAATCATAGCAAGTTTTACAAGCAAATTTTTAAAAGGAAGAAGGCACAGTGTTGCTGTAATGTTAAATACTGAATGGACAACTGCAATGCCAGCAGCGCTTGCGGTATTATCTAAAAATGCAAAATTTGTAAATGTATTTAATGAATAAAATACTGTCATAAATAATATAGTACCGATAAAGTTAAAATAAAAATGTACAATAGCTGCTCTTTTGGCGTTTTTGCTTGCACCAATTCCAGAAAGAATGGCAGTGACACATGTACCTATATTTTGTCCCATGATAATAGGGATAGTAGAAGCATAAGTTACTGAACCTGTAAGGCATAATGCTTGTAAAATACCTACAGAAGCAGAAGAGCTTTGTATGGCTGCGGTAAGAATAGCACCTACTAATACACCAATTACTGGATTTTTAAACATTATAAAAAGATTGGTAAATTCTGGTATATCAGCAAGTGGCTCAAGAGCTTTGCTCATGGTGTCCATACCTGTCATAAGTATTGCAAAACCTGCCATAATAGTACCTATATCTTTTTTTCTGGTACTTTTGGCAAAAAGCATCATGAAGACACCAATAATGGCAAAAATAGGTGAAAATGATGATGGTTTTAGCATTCTTATAAAAAAATTGTCACTTTCAATTCCTGCAAGACTAAGTACCCATGATGTTACAGTTGTACCAATATTAGCACCCATAATAATTCCAACTGCCTGCCCAAGCTGCATAATTCCCGAATTAACAAACCCTACTACCATTACAGTAGTAGCGGAAGAAGACTGTATCACGGCTGTAACGATAGCACCAAGCAGTACTGCTAGTGAAGTTTTTGATGTAAATTTTTCGAGTATTCCTTCAAGCTTTCCGCCAGATGTTTTGGCAAGTCCGTCACCCATGATATGCATTCCATAAAGAAATAGTGCAAGTCCGCCTATCATTGTCAATATACTGAATACATCCATTCTTAATCCTTTCCAGACTGTCCTTTCGGACTGTCTTATTCATATGCTGTCTTGGACAAAAGGCAGTTTTTGATTTTAATATCTTACATAACTAGTGTATTAAATACTTATGCTATTTATTACATCATTAAGCGCACTGACTGATTTTTTTAAAAGCCTTGCTTCATTCCCATCAAGGTCAAGACATATCACCTGTTCTACGCCGTCACGACCAACAACTGACGGCATACCTATACATACACCATCAGCTTCATAATAATGGTGCTGCATACTGCTTACAGTAAGTATACTTTTTTCATCATGTACTATACTTTCACATATTCTGTTAACAGCCATAGCTATTCCATAATATGTTGCACCTTTCTTATCTATTATTTCATATGCACTGTTTTTGACCATATCAGATAATTTGCTTTTACTTTCTTCATTCGTCTCATATCCACGCATTTCACAGAACTGGTTAATTTTAACACCACTTATATTTACACTGCTCCATGCAGTAACTTCGCTGTCTCCATGTTCCCCTATAATAAATGAATGTACATTCCTTGGGTCAACTTTCAATCGTTCACCTATAACATATTTAAGCCTGCCCGAATCAAGAACTGTACCGCTGCCAAAAACATGGTTTTCTTTAAAGCCTGAAAGTTTAAGTGTAACCCATGTAAGAATATCAACAGGATTACTTACTACTAGTAGTATAGCATCTTTTACGTGTTTGGTTATACTTGGTATAATCTGTTTAAATATGCTGACGTTTTTATTTACAAGGTCAAGTCTTGTCTCTCCTGGCTTTTGACCTGCTCCTGCTGTAATAATTATAATACCTGCATCTTTAAGGCTTGAGTAATCACCTGCATATATTTTTACAGGACGTGCAAATGGTATTCCATGGTTTAAATCCATAGTTTCTCCTTCTGCCTTGTCCTTATCGGCATCAACAAGTACAATTTCACGAAACAGGGAATGTTGCATAAGCGTAAATGCGATAGTTGCTCCAACAAAACCACAGCCTATTATTCCTACTTTTGATAAATTCATAGTATTTTACACCTCATTTCTATATTTATAAATATATAGTATATTTATTTTTTACAAAATAATGTACACTGAACTAAGTAAAAAATACTTGCATTTATTGTAATATAATGGTATACTAACAAAAATTGATGCAGATATGGTTCATTGGTAGAACGCTAGCTTCCCAAGCTGGAAAGGCGGGTTCGATTCCCGTTATCTGCTTTTTGTATTATATAAAAACTATAATTTATTGTCAATGATTAAGTTTAGTTGGTAATATATTTTGTATTTTTTCGAAAACACTTGCATTTAATGCAAAGTAGTGATACACTATAGCTATGAAGATGGTAATTATTAGTAAGAGTGGACGTAAAAGTCCACTCTTTAATTTTGTGATTACTATAGCTTAAAAGCTATATTCTTTAATTAAAAAGAAGAGAGGTTATGCATGTGGCTACTAGACATGAGGAATATGAAAAGCGGACAGAAGAACTTCTTGCGCCGTTGATAGAAGAAAATAAATTTGAGCTTGTAGATGTTGAGTATGTGAAAGAAGCTGGGAACTGGTACTTGCGTGCCTATATAGATAAACCAGGAGGAATTACTCTTGATGACTGTGAAATGATAAACAGGGCACTAAGTGATATGATGGATAAAGAAGATTTTATAGAAGACTCATATATTCTTGAGGTGAGTTCACCAGGGCTTGGCAGGCAACTTAAGAAAGAAAAAGATTTCAGGCGTAGTATAGGTCAGGATATCGATGTAAAGTTTTACAAAGCAAGAAAAGTATCTTCTGGTAAGAATGGTAAGCAAGTCCAGGTAAAGGAACTTACAGGAATGCTAAAGTCTTTTACAGATACTACTATCACAATAGTGACAGATTTTTCAGATGATTATGAGATACCTCGCACAGAAATTTCTACGGTCAGGCTTGCTATAGATTTTTAGATATAAGGAGGAATATAAAGATGGCAGCGAGAAAGACAAAAGCTACAAGAAATGAATGCTCAGAACTTATAGAAGCATTGGATGCGATTGAAAAAGAAAAACAAATCAGCAAAGATGTTATTTTAGAAGCTATTGAAAATTCACTTCTGGCCGCCTGCAAAAACCAGTATGGCAAATCGGAAAATATAAGAGTTAATATAAATCGTGAAACTGGTGAAGTAAAAGTATATGCAGAAAAGACCGTTGTTGACGATAATGAAATTGAAGATGTTTCAGAACAGATAGGGATTACAGAAGCAATACTTTGTTATGATGTGCATGATATAGGAGATACCGTATCTATAGAAATTACACCAAAGAACTTTGGTCGTATTGCAGCACAGAAAGCAAAACAAGTAGTTGTGCAAAAGATACGTGAAGAAGAAAGAAAAGTGTTGTATATACAATATCTTGAAAAAGAACGTGAAGTAATAACAGGAATTGTACAGCGATATAGTGGTAAAAATGTATGTATAAACCTTGGAAAAGTTGATGCAGTACTTATGGAAAGTGAACAGGTTAAAGGGGAGTATTTTAAACCTACAGAACATATTAAGCTGTATGTAGTAGAGGTAAAGGACACTCCAAAAGGTCCCAGAATTACAGTGTCACGCACACATCCAGAATTTGTCAAAAGACTTTTTGAAGAAGAAGTTACAGAGATACAAGATGGTACAGTTGAAATAAGAAGTATTGCAAGAGAAGCGGGTTCACGTACAAAGATAGCAGTATCAGCACAAGACCCTAATGTTGACCCTGTAGGTGCATGTGTTGGCATTAATGGCAGTCGTGTCAATGCAATAGTTCAAGAACTAAAAGGTGAAAAAATTGATATAATAACTTGGAGTGATTCACCATCTATACTTATTGAAAATGCATTAAGTCCTGCAAAGGTTATATCTGTTGAAGCTGATGAAGAAGAAAAGACAGCACGTGTGGTTGTACCTGAAAATCAATTGTCACTCGCTATAGGTAAAGAAGGACAGAATGCAAGGCTTGCTGCAAAACTGACAGGATATAAAATAGATATTAAGTGTGAAGCTTTGGAATAGGTTTTTCTAATTATTCCTAGTCAAATTTTTTATCTGAGAAGGAGGTGTCTGTATGGGAGCTAAAAACACCGTGCGTATAAAAAAAGTTCCTATGCGTCAGTGTACTGGATGTGGCAAGCATGTAGAAAAAAAAGAACTTATAAGGATTGTAAGAACCAAAGAAGATTTAATTGAAATTGATTTTACAGGAAAGAAAAACGGCAGGGGAGCATATATATGTAATTCAGTGGAATGTCTGAGGATAGCCCAAAAGCGCAAATCATTGGAACGTTCCCTTAAAGTCACCATTCCTGCTGAAGTGTATAAAGAGCTTGAAAAGGAGATGATTGGCAGTGAAAAGTGACAATGCCCTTAAAATGCTTGGGTTGGCGGCGAAAGCTGGAAAAGTAGCAAGCGGTGAATTTATGACAGAAAACGCTGTGAAATCAGGTGGAGCTGCTCTTGTCATTGTGGCAGAGGACGCTTCGGAAAATACAAAAAAGAAATTTAGAAATATGTGCGAGTATTATAAAGTACCGGTAAGGATTCATGGAATAAAAGAAGAACTTGGTCATTTTACAGGCAAACAATTCCGTGCATCTCTGGCAATTACTGATAAAGGCCTTGCACAAGCGGTTATGAAGAAAATGGACTAGGAGGTCATAGGAACGTATGGCAAAAATGAAAATATATGAGATTGCAAGAAGTATGCAAGAAAAGCGTGCTGATTTAAAAAGTAAAGATGTAGTAAAATTTTTACAGGAAAATGGATTTGAAGCAAAAAGTGCACAGAGTACTATAGAAGATAATGCCATAGCATTCCTGCTTAAAAATTTTAATAAAATTGTTATACAAAGACACACTGCACCAAAAGATAATTCACAAAGTCAGAAAGGCGGCAGTGGGCAGTCTAAAGCAGGAAAATTTTCAAAGGAACGTACTTCTAAAAAAAATAAAAATGAAAAGAATAATAATTTCAAAAGGCCAGTAAAACAAGAAGATGTAAAAGCTACAGAAAGTATTGTGGAAGTAGAAGAAACAGAGAGTATTGTAAAACCAGAAAAAGTTATAGATGCGCAAACAGAGACATCTAACAACTTAAAGGAAGATAATAAAGTTAGTGTAGTTAATAGCGAAGAAGCTAAGGAAAGTACAGAAGTAAAGCAGGAAACTTTAGGTGGGAAAAGGGATAACATGAACCAGAATGGACAAAATAATAGGAATAATAATAATAACAGTAATAATAATCGACATGATAAACGTAATGACAAAAACAATAGTAATAGAGATAATCGTCGTTTTAATCATGGGCGCAGCAACAGAAATGATAGAAATGACAAAAATAATGGAAATGACAGAAACGACAGCCACAATGTAGGAAAGGATAATCGTGGCAATGACAACAGAAGAGATAACCGTAGTAATGATAATAGAAGGGACCGCAGTCAAAACAGAGATAATCGAAGTATGGGACGTGTGAACCGTGACAGAGACAGAGAAAACCGTGGTGGCGGCAATCGAAGTAGTTCAGCTCCTATGGATTCCATGAAATCTGAAGTAAAACAGTCACGTCAACAGCGCACTAATAAAGATTCAAGAAGTGCAAAACAAAAATATGGTAAAAATCGTGATAGAGATGATATGGATGAGGAAGTATTTATCCAGCCAAAGAGCCGCAAGAAGAAAGACCCAGACCGCAAGGGTGCATTTATTAAACCAGAGCCAGTTAAGAAACCTGCTGAGGCAGATGATGGCATAAAGACAATAATACTTCCAGATAAAATGACTATAAAAGAGCTTTCAGATAAAATGAAAGTTCAGGCATCAACAGTTATTAAAAACTTATTTATGCGTGGCAAGGCAGTTACCCTTAATCATGAGATAAAGTTTGAAGAGGCAGAAGAAATTGCGCTTGAATACAACTGTATAGCTGAACAAGAGGAAAAAGTTGACCTTATAGCAGAAATTTTGAAAGAAGATGAAGAAGACGAATCACGTATGAAACAGCGTCCGCCAGTTGTCTGTGTTATGGGGCATGTAGACCATGGCAAAACTTCACTTCTTGACGCTATACGTGAAACACATGTGACATCACGTGAAGCAGGTGGCATTACACAGCATATCGGCGCTTATGTGACAGAAATTAATGGGTCAAAAATTACATTTCTTGACACACCAGGACATGAGGCATTTACATCAATGCGTATGCGTGGTGCACAGTCTACAGATATAGCAATACTTGTAGTTGCTGCTGATGATGGTGTAATGCCACAGACTGTAGAGGCTATAAGCCATGCAAAAGCAGCAGGTGTAGAGATTATAGTAGCTGTCAATAAGATTGATAAGCCAAGTGCTAATGTAGAGAGAGTTAAGCAGGAGCTTGTAGAATATGGTCTTGTTGCAGAAGACTGGGGCGGAGACACGGTATTTGTGCCAGTATCTGCACATACAAAAGAAGGTCTTGACAACCTTCTTGAGATGATTATACTGACGGCAGAAGTACTTGAACTTAAGGCAGACCCAGACCGCAAGGCAAGAGGTGTAGTTATAGAAGCACAGCTTGATAAAGGACGTGGACCTGTTGCAACAGTGCTTGTACAGAAAGGTACACTGCATGTGGGTGACAATATCGCAGTTGGTTCTGCTTATGGAAAAATACGTGCAATGATGGATGACAATGGACAGAGAGTAAAAGAAGCACTTCCATCTACTCCTGTAGAAATACTTGGACTCCACGATGTACCAGATGCAGGTGAGATATTCTTAGCAACTGAAAATGATAAGGAAGCAAGAAATATTGCAGAAACTTATATTGAACAGGGAAGAGAAAAACTTCTTGATGATACAAAGTCAAAGCTTACGCTTGATGGTCTGTTTTCACAGATACAGGCTGGTAATATAAAGGAGTTAAATCTTATTGTAAAGGCTGATGTACAAGGCTCAGTTGAGGCTGTAAAACAAAGTCTTCTTAAACTTAGCAATGATGAAGTTGCAGTGCGCATTATTCATGGTGCTGTAGGTGCGATTAATGAATCTGACGTATCTTTGGCAAGTGCATCTAATGCAATTATAATAGGTTTTAATGTAAGACCTGATAATACTGCAAAAGAAATTGCAGAGAGAGAAAAAGTTGATGTACGTCTTTATAAAGTAATTTATAATGCTATTGAAGATATAGAAGCAGCTATGAAAGGTATGCTTGACCCTGAGTTTGAAGAAAAAGTACTTGGACATCTTGAAGTGCGCCAGACGTTTAAAGCTTCAGGCGTAGGCGTAATTGCTGGTTCATATGTACTTGACGGCAAAATTGTACGTGGATGTAAAGTAAGAATATCACGTGAAGGGGAAATTATCTTTGAAGGTAATCTTGCATCACTTAAAAGATTTAAAGATGATGTAAAAGAAGTTGCAGCAGGATATGAATGCGGACTTGTATTTGAAGGATTTAACGATATCAAAATTGAAGATACAATAGAAGCATATACAATGGTGGAAGTACCACGTACTTGATGGAGGCTTAATTTATGAAGAAAAACAGTATAAAATATTCACGCATGAATGGTGAAGTGCAGCGTGAAATAAGCAGGATAATTTCAAGAGAAATTAAAGACCCAAGAATACATCAGATGACATCAGTTGTATCAGTTGAGGTAACTCCCGATTTGAAGTTTGCGAAAGTTTTTGTAAGCGTTTTAGGAAGTGATGAAGAAAAAGAGAACACATATAAAGGGCTTATAAGTGCAGCATCTACAATCCGTTCACTTCTTGCAAAGTCACTGAACTTGCGCAATACACCTGAATTAAAATTTATTATGGATAATTCAATAGAGTATGGTATAAATATGTCAAAGAAAATAGACGATTTAATTAAAGAGGAGACAGAAAATATGTCTGGCAAGGAGTGACCAGAGTAAAACTGGATATAATGGCGTAATGTAGTATTCATTACGCCATTGTAAACTTATAACAAAGTAACAAAGTAAGACGGAATGGAGGTTAATTATGGACGAGTTAAAAAATATTGCAGAAAAGGCACAAGACATTATTATAACGGGACATATAAAGCCAGATGGTGACTGCGTAGGCGCATGTATAGCTGCATATAATTATCTGCATAAATTTTACCCAGAGAAAAATATAAATGTCTATCTTAAAGAACTTCCTGAAAGATTTGCATTTTTAGATTCAAATGGTAAAATTATCTCAAATAAACTGCCTCAATGTAATCCAAACTTAGTTATGGTATTTGACAGCAGTTCAGCAGCTATGCTTGGTGAAGCCGTAAAACTTTTCCGCAGTGCTAAAGATTCAGTATGTATTGACCACCATATCAGTAATAAAGGGTATGCAAAGACTAATTTTATAGATGTGTCAGCAAGTTCTACATGTGAGGTTTTATATAATCTAATGTCTGAGGACGACATAGATTTTAAAATTGCAGAAGCACTTTACATAGGTATAGCATTTGACACAGGGGTATTTAGGTATTCCAACACTTCTAGAAAGACTATGGAGATAGCAGCAAAGCTTATGGAAAAGGGAATTCCATTTTGGGATTATATTGATAAGTGTTTTTATCAGAGAACATATATACAAGCACAGCTTCTTGGCAGAACTCTTTTAACAAGTATGCTCCTTATGGATGGCAAATGTATATTTGCCGTTATTACAAGAAGAATGATGGAATTTTATGGTGCAAGTATAGAGGACACAGTTGGAATTATAGAACAGTTAAGGATAACAAAAGGTGTAGAAGTAGCAATACTTCTCTATGAAACTGGCAAGCAAGAGTACAGAGTGAGCTTGCGTTCAAACAAATATGTGGACGTAAATAAAATTGCTGTATATTTTGGTGGTGGTGGGCATAAGAAAGCAGCAGGCTTTACGATGGGCGGCTCAGTACATGATGTTGTCAACAATATAACAGAACATATTGAGGCACAGATTTAAAAATATGAATGGAATAATTAATATATACAAAGAATCTGGATTTACTTCCCATGATGTTGTTGCAAAACTGCGAGGAATACTTCATCAGAAAAAAATCGGGCATACTGGCACACTTGACCCTGCGGCAGAAGGTGTATTGCCAGTATGTTGTGGAAAAGCAACTAAGGTATGTGACTTGCTTATAGATAAAGATAAGTCATATCATGTAGTATGCAGGCTTGGCGTGGAAACTGATACACAGGATATGACAGGAACTATTTTAAGAGAATATAAAATAGATGGAATTACAGAGAAAGATATTCTTAATTGTACAAAGCAGTTTAGAGGTGATATACTACAGATACCACCGATGTATTCAGCACTTAAAATCAATGGAAAAAAGCTTTATCAACTTGCAAGACAAGGAAAAACTGTGGAGAGAAAGCCACGCCATATAATTATACATTCCATAGAAGTTACTGATATAAATCTTAAAGAGAGCGTATTTTCAATGGATATCACATGTTCAAAAGGAACATACATAAGGACACTTTGTCATGACATTGGAAAAATGCTTGGAGTCGCTGCTGCTATGGAAAAACTTATACGCACAAGAGTATCTATATTTAAAATAGAAGATGCTATCACTCTTTCGACAGTGCAGCAAATTGCAGAAAAAAACTTGGATAGCCTAAACAAATTGTTCATGTCTCCTGACAAGCTTTTTCCAGAATATTGTAAGTTTCAGATAAAAGATAAGTTTAGGACAAGCCTTTTTAATGGCAATAAATTATCCGAAGAGATGATTTATCCTTTAACCAAAGATAGAGAGCCAAAATATGGTGATAAAATACTTATATATGATGACAATGGTATATTTAAAGCAATTTACGAAAGAGAAGCAAAAGGCTACAAAGTAAATAAGATGTTCTAATTATTAAATATTAGAAAGGGCATGGTTATTAACATGGAAGTCCTTAGTGGAATGGATATAAAAATAGAAAACAGTGCAGTGTCACTTGGAAAATTTGATGGTATACATCTTGGGCATAGACTATTATTAGACGAAATACTTAAACACAGGGAATTTATTCCAACAGTGTTTACTTTTGAGACCTGCACTAATACATCTATCAATACAAGTAGGCTTATATATTCGAGCAAAGAGAAACGAACAGTACTTGAAGAAATAGGTATAAAAAGAATGGTTTTATTTCCATTTAATGATGAAACAAAAAATATGATGCCTGAAGATTTTATAGAAAAATTCCTTGTAAAAAAGATGGGTGTAAGGCTTATCTGTGTTGGAACAGACTTCCGTTTTGGAAAAGACAGGCAGGGCAGTGCTGGTATGCTTAAAGCATATTCATCAAAATATGGATATGAAACCAAGATATTTAATAAACTTTCATCAGAAGATGGTATTATAAGCAGTACATTTATCAGAGAAAAAATTGAACATGGTGATATACAGTGCACTAATAAACTGCTTGGTAGGACATATTTTATAGAAGGAACAGTAGTTCATGGTAATGCACTTGGGCGTAGGCTTGACATGCCTACAGCTAATATTTTTCCTGAGAAAGAAAAAGTACTGCTGCCATCGGGAGTATATGCAACAACATTGATACTTAAAGGAAAACGTTATCCTTCTGTTACAAATATTGGCAGAAAACCTACAGTTGGTTCAGATAGAACAGTTGTAGAAACATGTATACTAGATTTTAAGAAAGATATATATGGACAGGATATAATGGTGGAATTTTATGAGTTTCTGCGTCCTGAGAAAAAATTTCCAGATATAGAACAGCTTAAAAACCAAATGGAACTTGATAAAAAACAAGCAGCAGATATACTTAAAAAGCTTAGATTATAGAGTGCTGGAAAAAATTGTTTTAAATATATACAATAAGTTACATGCGAAATACTTGTATCATTTTATTATTTATGTTAAACTTAGTTTAGCAGGTAAACAAGAATTCTAAAATTTTCTGCACTATAGTTCTATTTTGTGTTGAAATATTGTGTAAAATAAGATAAAATATATGTAACAAAGAAGTTGATTACTATGTAAAGACAGGAGGTGAAATAAAGTATATTGAACCTGAAAAACATCTTTGGAAATTTATAACAACATAAATAACAGGTTTGTAAGAAATTTAATGTAATATTAACTTCTTTTGTACAAATTTTATTTGATTTTTTAAATATAATAGTGTATAATAAAACAATGCTGTGGGTAGAATA
>DESG01000045.1 GCA_002361175.1 Lachnoclostridium sp. UBA3320
GTTACTAAGGTTTTGGATATGATAATATATACTTAATTTAATAAACGGAGGAGATGGCTATGCGTAATAAATTAAGGCTGTGGTATGAGACATACATTGGAATAATTATTCCAAATTATGCGTTTTTCTCTCTCATATTCAGCTTTATTTTTAATTCTTGCATATATACAGGTACACAGATTTTAATGAAAAATGCAAAGCATTATAATTTAACAACTGCATTTGATATCCATGTACCATTTATTCCTGAGTGGGTTATAATATATATTGTATGTTTTCTTTTTTGGGCAGTAAACTATATACTAATTACACATGAGGGGCGTGAAGAATGGTTTAAATTTGCCGCAGGAGATTATCTTTCAAGGATTATATGTCTAATATTTTTTATTATTCTGCCAACAACTAATGTCAGACCAGAAGTAATTGGCAATGACATTACAGATAATATTATGAGATTTATATATAAAGTTGACCCTGCAACAAACTTATTTCCTTCTATACATTGTCTTGTAAGCTGGTTTTCTTATATAGGTATAAGAAAAAGCAGGATTGTATCAGGGTGGTATAAAAAATTTTCATGTATTTTTGCAATTATGGTTTTTGTTTCTACACAATTTACAAAACAACATTATATTATAGATGTTATAGCAGGAGTTATAATTGCTCAATTATGTCTTTATATAGGCAGGCATACACAGTTATATAAAAGCATAGACAAAATTTTTGAAAAAATAAATATTAAAGTATTTGGATAAATTAACCATAGCGAAAATTGCAGCGTATATATATAATATTTAAGAAGAGGAATTAAAAAATGATAGGATTTTATAATTACACAGTAATCCTTACATATGTAAGTTTGCTTATTTCAGTTTTTGGAATGATACAAGCTTTTGGAGGAGGGTTTCGTACTGCAATCCTATGCCTTGCTCTATCAGGACTTTGTGATATGTTTGATGGCAAGATAGCGAGGACTAAAAAAGATAGGACAGATGATGAAAAGCTTTTTGGAGTACAGATTGATTCATTATGTGATGTAATATGTTTTGGCATCTTTCCTGCAATGATATGTTATCTTGTAGGAGTGAGAGGAGTATTTGGTTCGCTTTTTGTAGGATATTACTGTGTCTGTTCTGTAATAAGGCTTGCGTTTTTTAATGTACTTGAAACGAGAAGACAGGCTAAGGAAGATGGTGCAAACAAATATTATCATGGACTTCCAATTACTTCAATGGCGGTAATACTGCCAGTAGTGTTTTTGCTGCAAACTTTTATAGTGCCATCTGTATTTATAGTTATGCTGCACTTTGCGCTTGTTATTGTAGGGACATTGTTTATAATAGATTTTAAATTAAAAAAACCTAATAATGTAACATTGTTTTTTCTTGTTGCAATAGTTTCAGCAGCGGTGCTTATTATATTGATATTTTCAAGTTATCGTGTGCCAAAGCTTAGGTTTCCAGAAATGCCTCTGTGGCCAATGATAAAAAGATTGTTTAAAGCATAAAGGTATAGATGTATAAAATATATTTTTTTTAAGAAGGTGTTTTAAGTGAATGATAAAAGAAAACGTATAACCACGTATAATAGTGGAATACAGGCAAAAGTAATAGAATTTTTATATAAGACAGAATTAGGCAATAAGCTTTTAAAAGTGTTAATAATGCCATTTGTATCAAAAATTATTGGACATTTTATGGACTCACGTTTTTCATTGCCGCTTATAAAGCCATTTATAAAATATAACAATATAGATATGCAAGAATATGAAGAGTGTAAATATAGAAGTTTTAATGAATTTTTTACTCGAAAAATAAAGAAGGGATACAGAAACTTTTCAAAAAACAATGAAGATTTATGCTCACCGTGTGATGCAAAACTAACTGCATATAAAATCACAGAGGATTCACGCTTTATGGTGAAGGGTACGCTTTATGATATGACAAGTCTTACAAGGAGCAAAAAGCTTGCAAAATATTATAAAGATGGTACACTTTTAATATTTAGACTTAGTGTAAAAGATTACCATCGCTATGCATATATTGATACATGTAAGCAGAAGAGAAATTATAAAATATCTGGTGTACTGCACACAGTTCATCCCGCCTGTGGAAATGTTCCAGTTTATAAGGAAAATACAAGAGAATTTTCAATACTTGACAGTGCAAACTTTGGTAAAGTTTTAATGATGGAAGTTGGGGCTATGCTTGTTGGAAGGATAACTAATTATAACAAAGAAACATATGCAGTAAGAGGGCAGGAAAAAGGACGTTTTGAATATGGCGGTTCTACAATTATCCTTGCATTTGCAAAAGGAAAAGTTACAATAGATGAAAATATTTTAAATAACAGTAGATATAGCTATGAAACAGAAGTTAAAATGGGCAGCATTATTGGTAAAAAGGGGATATAAGTAAATGGACACTCCAATATACGATTTTATTGAAAATTATAAATCATCTAATATATCTCGTTTTCATATGCCAGGGCATAAAGGGTATAAGTTTATAGGCTGTGAAGATGCTGATATAACAGAGATAGAAGGTGCTGATGTCCTTAGTATGGCTGATGGTATAATTGCCAGAAGTCAAGCTAATGCATCACGCCTTTTTTGTACAGGACAGACATTTTATTCTACTGAGGGTTCTTCGCTTTGTATAAAAGCAATGCTTATGTCAGTGCTTATAGATACACGTCTTAAAGAAAGATGTGGGCGAGAATATGTGCTTGCTGCCAGAAATGTTCACCGCTCAATGATAGATGCATGTGCACTTATTGATATAGATGTGAAATTTATTGGCTGTATGGCATCTGGCAGCATATGCAACAGCAGTATCTTACCAGATGACGTGGAAAAGTATTTAAAAAACCTTGAGAAAAATGGTAAAAAAAATTACCCTATGGCTGTATATATAACATCGCCAGATTATCTTGGCAATATAGTTGATATTGCAGGAATTGCCGCTATTTGTGAGAGATATTTTATACCACTTGTAGTAGACAATGCACATGGTGCATACCTTACATTTCTTGAAAAAAATCTTCACCCAATAAAGCTTGGTGCTGCAATGTGCTGTGATTCTGCACACAAGACACTTCCTGTGCTTACAGGAGGAGCATATCTGCATATTGCAGAGAAATACAAGGAAAGATACACAGAATTTGCAAAAAAAAGCCTTGCGCTTTTTGGTTCAACAAGCCCATCATACCTTATATTACAATCACTTGATTTATGCAACAGGTATATTTCAGATGGTTATCAGGACAAGCTTAAAGACTGCATAGATTCTATTGATAAAGTTAAAAACTATTTAAAGCAAAATAAAATACCAGTTCTAGATACAGAACCTTTAAAGATTGTTATAAATATGGCTAAAATTGGCTATACAGGATTTGAAGCAAAAAATAGTATGAGAGAGTATGGAATAGAATGTGAATATGCAGATTATCAGTTTGTAGTACTTATGGCGACACCTGAAAACACCAGTATAGATTTTGAAAGAATAAAGAAGTGGGGCAGCAGTATACGTAGAAAAGACAGTCTTAAATTACCACAGGTTTGTAATACTACACCAGAAAGAAAACTTACAATTCGTGAAGCTGTAATAGCACCCTCTGAAATAATAGATATAAAAGACAGTGTTGGACGCATATGTGCACAGGAAACAGTATCATGTCCACCAGCGATTCCTATCGTAGTCTGTGGCGAGGTTATCAATGAAAATACCGTAAAATTGCTAGAAATGTATAATATTAAAAATGTATGTGTCGTATCACTTGTAAAGTGATTTTTATTTTGTTATACTGACAATATAGAAAATGTTACTGGACAAATTTTATTAAGATTATTGGAGGTTTTATATGAGCATTGTAAAAAATAAGTATGGTGTAAACAAAAATGGCAAAGACGTAACAAAATATACCTTAAAAAACAGCAATGGAATGGAAGTGTCTTTTATTGATTTAGGTGCTACAATAACAGATATTATTGTACCAGATAGAGATGGTGTATTTGATGATGTTGTGCTTGGATTTGATGATGTCTCTTCTTATGAAAACAACAGCACTTTCTTTGGAGTTTTTGTAGGAAGATTTGCTAACAGGATATCTAATGCAAAGTTTGTTTTAAATGATAAAGAATACACGCTTGACCAAAATGACAATACAAATTGCTTGCATGGAGGGTATCAAAGGTATGATTACTGTATGTATGATGTAGAATGTGAAGAGGGTACAGATGGAGATAGCATTTCATTTGCAAGATGCAGTCCTGACGGTGAGCAAGGCTTTCCAGGCAATCTCGATATAGTTGTCACTTACACACTTAATAATGATGATGAATTAATTCTATCATACCATGCTGTGTCTGATAAAGACACAATTATAAACTTTACTAATCATTCTTTCTTTAATCTTGGCAAGGGTGGTCACAAGTGTCCTAATGTACTAGAACAGGAGGTGCAGATAGATGCACGCTGTTATACTCCAGTTGACGATATACTTATACCTACTGGAGAGATAAAAGAACTTGCAGGCACAGCACTTGATTTCACAGAGTTTAAGAAATTAAAAGATGGTATTGGTAAAAAAGATGCAGAGGGCAAAGTAATAACAGGCTATGACCACAATTTTGTCTTAAATGAAAACAGCGGCGATAGTGCTAGAAAAGTCGCACAGTTTAGAGCAGCAGATTCAGGGCGTATTATGGAAGTGTTTACAGATCAGCCAGGAATGCAGTTATATACTGCAGAAACGCTTAATGTAGATGGCGGCAGAGATGGTACGCACTATGGCAATTTTGGCGGAGCGTGTTTCGAGACACAAAACTTTCCAGATGCTGTTAATATAAAAAACTTTCCAGATGCTGTTTTAAGAGCAGGAGAAGAATTTGAAAGTGTTACAGTGTATCGTTTTAAGACATTTTAACAAAGTTTTTGAATAAATGAGGTTAATATGGATCAGAAAATTATTGCGAATATAAGGATTCTGGTTGTAGATGATAATATAGTTAATGCTATGGTGTTGTCTGCAATGATTGAACATTATGGCATAAAGACTGATACAGCGGAGTCAGGTATGGAAGCGATAGAGAAAGTGTGTGGTACGCATTATGACATAGTTCTTATGGATTATATTATGCCTGATATGGACGGTGTTGAAACGACAAAACAAATAATGTTTGTGTCGGAGGATAGAAAGAAACCAAAGGTTGTAGGCGTTTCAGCAACAGTTGATGAAGAAGTTACAAATTTGTTTATAAGTGCGGGAGCAGACTGCGTTTTAAGAAAGCCAGTCCGCACAGAAGACTTTGAAATGAAACTTGAAGAGTATGGCTTTATGAAGGAAGGAACTGACAGTAGTGAAGGAGATGACGAAGAGAACATTAATTCTGTAGAATTTCTTTCACGAGTAGAGGGGCTTAATTATGAAGAAGGCATTTCACTTATGGCTGGCAATCTTGAAAGCTATATGAAAGTTCTTAATGTCTCTGTAGGCAATGTGTCAGAGAATTATAACAAACTAGATGTTATAAGAAATACTGACCATATGGACATTATGAAACTGCATTTCCACAGTCTTAAAGGAATTTTTTTAAATATAGGTGCTACAGTACTTGCTGATAATTCAAAAATGCTTGAAATGGCTGCAAGGGATTGTGATATTGCGTATATCCATGCTAATATAGACGAATATATGGATAGTGTAAAGAAAATACATGACCAGCTTGACGATGTATGTAAATATTATAAAACAAAAACAAATACTAATAAGACGTTTGTAAAAATGGAGGAGTCTGAATTTGAACAAAAGCTTGATAAATTAAAGGAAAGCATAGAGAATTTTGAATATATAGAAATTACAGACCTTCTTGATGAAATGCTTGCAGGCAGCGATACCAGATACACAGAGAAACTGGAAAGCATTAATAGCTTTATACAAAACTTTCAATATGACGAAGCAATGGAAGTTCTTACAACAATGTATAATTAATATCATATGGGCGTGCCTGAAAAATACAAGTGGTGCGTCCTGTATTAAATCTATTATTAACAAATTGCAACAAGTTACATAGATTATAAGTAGATAGCATTAATACAAAACGGGGTATTAATAATGAATGTTTTTAGAAAATGTTTAAGGAAACAATTTGGCAAAAGAAAGTATTTGACATATGTCCAAATGTGTGAAGAAGAGATTTTAAAATGCACATCACCAAAAGTAAAAATTGAAGATAAAAAAATTTTTGAAGATATGTACGAGCAGCTTAAAGGCAAAACAAATGAATATATAAATGAGCGCAGTGAGCTGCTCGCTGAAACGCTTTATATGGCATTACAGATAGGAAGAAAATTTTTTTCTGTATTTATGTTTTATGTGGTGGCAAATATCGTAATACTGGCACTACAGCTTGATTATATCGTGACATGTATAAGTGTAATGCTTATGGGAATATGCTTTTTATACAAACTTACAGAATTTCTTTCCAACAAATACTGTTTTATAGATGCATATCTTATAATGATTTATAAATCTGTACTTGAAAAATTGTCAGTAAAAACAGCTGGCAACAGCAACCAGCTGTAGTAATATGTTTTATTATATAAGATTAAAATGTTTCATAGCATTATAAATTCCATCGTCCATTATAGAATCTGTTACATAGTCTGCATATTTTGTAACATTTTTAGGACTATTTCCCATAACAATACCAGTGTGAGCAAATTCAATCATGGAAAGGTCATTTGAGCTGTCGCCAACTGCATATGTATTCTCAAGCGGAATATTAAAATAATCTGCTAAAAACTGTATACCAGTTGCCTTGGAATATCCTTTAGGCACTATTTCATAAAACCCGTTCCCTCGGTCGATAATTGTAAAATCCTTTTTATATTTGTTTAAAAAGGATTCAAAGTCACTGTCAGGCAAAAGACATACACAAAACTTGTCAAATTCAATATTATGTGCAGTTTCTGCTGATATAATAGAAAATGGAAGAGAAAATTCTTCAATAAGCCCTTTTTTAAACTTATCTATCTGTGTTGTAGATGGCACACTGCTAAAGTACACTTGCTTCTTTCCCTCAAGAATCCAATCCACACCACATTTTTCAAGGTCTTTTATAACTTCATTGCCAAGTTTAAATGGTATTGTTGCAGACAAGAGGACTTCATCTTTATAGCTTATATATGTACCACAACCACATACGAAACCATCGGCACCGATACCAAGTATTACAGAGTCTATTTCAGATATGGTTCTTCCAGAATTTATAAAACATAAATTGCCTTTTTCTTTAAGTTGCCTAAAAGCCTTATATGTGCTTTCTGGTATATAATACTGCTTTCCTTTTCTGATAACTAACGTGTCATCTACATCAAAAAAAATTAAATTTCTCATAATATTTTCTCTTTCCTCCATAATACAATTCCTTCCTTTGCAATATCGCTGCGAAGTTCCTGACCAATCAAATCACTATCCAAATTTACGAAATCAAACATCAATAAGGTAGGGAGTTTCCAAACCTCATCAGAAAAGGCAAAAAATACAGTTGGTGACACACAGCCTTTAATTGCAAGGTCAATATCGCTACGCTCCCAATGGTCTCCACGTGCCCGCGAACCAAATAAGATAAGTTCACTTAGATTATACTTTTTTGCCAGTTCAATTAAACCTGCTTCAATTTCTTTTGGAATATTTTTTCCCTTTTTCCGAATGTTGTTATCATTCATTTTTTTTCAGTTCACTTTCTATATACGCATAATGGCATTATATTGTGCTTTTAACTGTTCAAAACGCCTCATAAATTTCCGCCTACCTTTATCTAAAGTATTTGTTACAATACACATAAGTTTATTATATATGATTTACTTTACCTTTTCAATCATATACTTTCTTTTTTCAATCTTCATAATTTTTAAGTAATATTTTGGAAAAGTTAAAAAAAACTAGTAAATTATTTTAAATATATTTCGAT
>DESG01000075.1 GCA_002361175.1 Lachnoclostridium sp. UBA3320
ACCTTGGTACAATTATGAAGAATTACATCTTGAGCAACTGATGGATAAAAATCAGTTGCTCTTTTCTATTGCTCAATCTGTGATACTTCACTTAAGAATTTTGTCTTTATTTTTGAATCACCAAATGCATCCGACATTTCCATAATTATAGAAAAAATGAAACCTCCTAAGAAGTTTCAGTTTGTTCATTGGTTTATACCAAAGGGTTATAAGTAATCTCATTTAATCCTGCATTGTTTTCTGTACTGCAGAAAGAAAACGCTGTACTATATTAGATGGATTGGGTGAGTGAAGCAGACCATATGGTATCGTATGCTCCCATTCTACAGGAATAATTTTTAACAACGGATGTACATTCGTCCATACTTTTGTTGCCATTAAAATATCATTGCTGTTTTCACAGCGGTTAAATATATCTACATTATAAAAATCAAAATCCACAATATTGATTCCATTATGGTTCTCACAGATATCATCTCTGAGTTCATCAACATAATGATTCCAGCCACGGTGCATCAGCATAAGATTTTCCCCATACAAATCCTCAACCGCAAGTCTGTTTTTAGCTGCAAGACGGTGATGAATCGAAACGGCACAACAAATCGGCTCTCTTGATATCTCAAATCCTGAACACTTTCGCAAATCAAGCATTATTTCATCAAAAATTCCAGCTACTACATCAATATTTTGTCCCAAATTCGCCAAAATCTCTCTTGTATTCTCAGGCGTGTTATCAAAGGGGACTAACTGAAATTTAATTTCCAGACTATATTCATGAATTTTAGGCCACAACTCTACAAGAATCTGTGCTGGTGTCATAGGTGAAGTACCAATGCGTAGAACTGCCTCATCTTCCTGTATAGCATTCTTTGCCCGTATAACAGAATCCCTGCAATATTCAATAATATACTTTGCATCCTGATAAAGAGAAATACCTGATTTCGTCAAATGCAATCCACGGTGTGTCCGTTCAAACAATTTTACTCCAAGTTCATTCTCAAGCAGATTAATCTGTTTTATTACTGCTGTAGGTGTAATATACAATTTCTCCGCTGCCTTATTAAAACTCCCTGCATCTGCCACACAGATAAATGTTTTAAGCTTTGGATTGTACATTGGAATCACCATCTTTTCTGTTTTTCACTCATTCCGTTTCAAAATGTCCAAGCGGATACCAGCTCATCAACTTAATATCGTATTTATCCAGTGTCATACGGAGTTCACTCTGCGTAAAATACGGATGCGCTTCCACCTGGATAAACTGAGGCACAACCTCCCATTTTTTCTCTAGCTCCGCAATATACTGCCCTTCAAAATTGGAAATACCAATGGATTTCGCTTTGCCATCTTTATATGCCTTTTCCAGCAGTCGATAGCCAGACAACCAATTTCCTGCAGGCTGATGGATATAGAGTAGGTCAACGTAATCTGTGCCAAGACGCTCAAGCGTCTCATTTATAGCGTTTTCATTTTCATAATCACAAGGCCAAAGCTTCGTGGAAAGGAAAACATCTTCCCTCGCAACACCGCTTTCCTTTATTCCACGTCCTACTGCCCGTTCGTTGCAGTAAGCCGCAGCCGTATCAACGCAGGAATACCCCATTTTCAAGGCTTCCCTGACACTGTTTTTTGCTTCAGCGGGTTGTAACATAAAAGTACCAATTCCGATAACTGGGCATCTTAGCCCATTGTTTAGTGTAATAAATTCCATTTGAGTATCTCTTCTTTCTTTTGGTTCGTCCCACTTAAGGACACCTGTCCGAATTGCTTCATTATACCGAGAAATCTTATAATTCAGCCTGTCCATGGTTTCTTGGTATTTCCTAAGCCCTGCAGCAATCTCCTTCCTTGCCTCCACCAGCAAATCCCGCCTTGCAGAAATTGTACTGTCTCCCTCTCGGAACAGACGCACATATTCTGACAGCATTTCCACAGAAAGCCCAGCACTGCGCATACAGATGGCGTTTTCCACCCAACCAGCATCTTGATCGGTATAACAGCGGATTCCGCCCTTTGTACGGGAAACAGGCGGTATCGCACCGACTCTCTCATAATATCTGAGCGTATTCGCAGTAATGTCATATTTTTCACATACTTCTTTAATTGTCACCTGTATCCTCCTGTTTTTCAAGCTTATTCAAATTTTCTGTCATAAAGCAATGCAGCAATAAAAACCACAAAACAAGAGCCTGCATTATGCACCAATGCACCCGTTGTCGGATTCAAAACGCCTAATACAGAAGAGGTGGTGGATTACAAATATTGTTTATTTTTTAACAATCTGCCTTAAGATTTTCTTTGTAAATTTGTCTGTTTCCGTTTCAAGCTTCATGGATAGCAGTGTTTTTATCTCTTCTGGAGATTCCCTCATTGCATCTTCAAACTCGTCATGGTGTACACATAGGAATGTAGCATTGTCAAAACAGTGCATCAAAGAAACATACCATTGCAGATCATCCTTTCTGTTCTGCTTTAATAATGTATAACATTGGAAATCATTCAATACTGTATCCGCAGTAATTGATTCTTCTGGTAATATTTGTTTCTTTGCAACTGCTTTTTTAATTCGTGTTTTAAACTCCTCTTTTTTATAGTTGCGTTCCAGCTTCAGTGTGTAGTATGTCCCATACTGCCCCCTTTTTTGTTGCTGGTATATAACATCATTTTGAATCAAATAGTCTACTGCATCTGCTATCTCCTCTTTCTTGCAATCGTTAAACTTCCCCATACCTTCTGAATGTATAATTGTGGTATTTAACTGTATTTTCGTTCCACGCATCGCTTGGATAACTGCATTTTCTGTGATGTGATTCTGATTTTGAAAGATAAAACGTGCAACTGCAAGAGTAAGAGTATCTTTACAAATAATCTCTGCTTCCTCGTCTAATTCCTTGTCATAGGCAGCCTTTTTTTCCTTTATACTGCCAAGCCATTCTTCTACTTTCGTGTTCAGATTGTTTTCCCATGATGCAAAATCATTTATACAATCTCCCAGTTCAACTGTATCTTGGATAGCGGGGAAAGAAGATGATTTTAAAGAAAGATAAACTTCAGCTTTCCCAAAGAGAATGCCTTTCTTTTTATTCATCTGTCCTTGCTTATGCAGGCTGATACTTACATTGTTCTTGGACAAAACAATCCTTACTCTCTGGAATGCTTCTATCGCCTTTTCTACGTTTTTGCTATTTGTAATCTCTTTTAACTGCTCGTATATTTTTGTATACTTTACATATTGTATTGTTCCTGTGCTCGAATTATACTGGATATCTCCGAATTCATCCTTTATGTATACATTCCCATTTTGAAACGGATAAATTATGGCAGAAATCTTTTTATCATATAATTTTGAATAATCGACTCCATAGAGAAGAAGGTCTGAACGTTTATTCGTCAGATTCTGTACTGTGCTTCTTGTCTGTACCAGTGCATCATACGGAACAGGAAAATTATCTGGTTCAATTTCATTCATAGAAAAACTGCTGGTAAACTTAATGTCGGAGAAATCCTTTTTCAAATGCTCCAGTAAGCCTGAAACAGATAGATATCTATCTAAATCTGGCAACATCTCAAAATTTTCATAACCACCATGTTTTTCAATGCAAGCTTCCACTCTATCACATAAATCTTTCTTTTGAATAGAGGAATGAAACAAGAGCTTTCCGTATTTGATAGAAATATCATTGTCTTTTTTCCCGAATATTACGTTATCTGAAATGGTAAATAAAACCTTTTCTCCCAGATAACATGCAATCAGTTTTTTCAGGAAATGATTCCATTCTTCACTGTTTAGACAATAGTTCACAACATTGTCAACTTCATGTTTTACATCTTCTTCTGTATATTCTGTTGTTTCACATACAAAATGCTTTAGATTCTGCATCTTGAATTTTATCCTGCATAGATTACTTTTAGATTTGATTTCCACAAAAGATGGCTCATAAATATTCAGTTCTGTTTTTGCTTTTATCTGAAACAAATCATATACAGAAAAAATCTTGTTTAATTCATCGTTAATTCTATTCTGACACTCTAAGGCAAACTTGTTGTGATTTATGATGAATCTCCAAATGGAGGTTATACAGTTACTCTTTTTCTTCTTAATCGTGTGATTTATATAAATGTATCCAATTTTTGTTCTGCTTCCATCTGGTTTTAAATATAAATAAATGTGTTTACTATTTTTATCATATAAATAGGTGCAGATTCCACTATTTGTATTCATGATGCGGTGCATTTCTTCTTCTGCTTCTGTGGAAAGCGGCATATTATTAAATTTCAACTTCTTGTTTGTCACAAATTCTTTCAAACTGCTTGTGGATACGTTTATAAATTCTAATTGTCCCTCTTCATCAAATCGGAGTTTATATGTTCCATCATATATAGTCTTATTTTTGTGGAGTGAATTCTGGAAAATGAAGAAGTAGTCTGCACTGTTCGGAATTGGCTTCAGACATTCAATTTTTCCATATTTCATTGCAGTTCTTACGATGTCCCAACTTGTAAAATCCATTCGACATACCTCTTTTCTTTAGAAATTTTCTATAAACCCTGCCAACTCTGCAATATTTCGTACTTCATACATCTTTGCATATTCAGAATATAAATATGCAATAGAATCTCCCGTACCCCATTTTTCCAGTCTGTCTGTATTCAGCCAAAAACAGGATTCCGCTCTTCTTGCGATGTTTTTTAGAAATTCAATTCCACTTTTATTCTCATTGTTTCTTGCATCTCCCATAAAGAATACAATACTGTCAGATGTAATGACATTGTGCTTCTCTTTCCATAGTGTCTCTAGTGGAGCATAGTAATTGGAATAAACGCCCCGTCTTGGTATCGCATTTAATACATTGTCAATGGCATCTTCAATTTTGCTTGCCTTCATGATGTCTGATATATCATATAAGCTATTTACGAAAGCATATGCATGGCATCCTCCAGGGAATAATTCCTGTAAAGTATACATAAACGTGAGCATCATGGAAGATGCAGCCTTGCATGAACCTGATACATCTAAAATCATGACAAGATTAGGACGGTTCTTTTTCTTTTCCTTGTAGCAAATCTGCATTGGCAACCCTCCAGTTTTGCATGCATTCTGAATGGTCGTCTGTATGTCAATCTCATGTCTTGATGTGCTTTGTATTCTGCGATTCATTTTTGTACGGAATTTTGTAAGATTTTTTCTAAGATAGCGTTCAATTTCAATCTGGTCAGATTTTGTAAGATTTTCAAATTCCTTTGTCATATAATCCAAAACATTGTCTGAATAAACCGCATTCTTTCCGTTGGTAAACTCTCTTCTGTGAAAAACAGAGTAATCTTTGCAAACAACTCTTCCCTGTTGTTCTTCTTTCATGATTCGAGACAGTTCATCCTGTATTCTCTGCATTTCATTTTTCTGTGCATTTTTCTGTTTCTCAATGGTTTCCTTTTGTCTCCAGAACCAGTTGTTCTGGGATTCAATATCCTGCTCAATTTTATTTACAGATATTTTTTCCAGATTTTTACTTAATCGTTTTAAAATCCCCATAAGAGCATTCATCTGTTGCAACAGACTGAAATCACCATTCATTACCCTCTTTTCTGCTTCCTTCGTTAATGCTTTTTTCATGTCTTCGATGAAATTTGTATCGCAGTTTATAGATACCGCCGCTAAATGATCTTCTGTATGATTCAATAACTCTTTCATCAGTTGATTCATGCTGTCTTCCTGAAAAGATATTTTTTTTAACATATCCTTGTTTTTCTTAAGGAAATTCCAATCCTTATTTGAAAGCGCAGAAATATTTTGAACAGAAGACTTCAGTCTCTCTTTATTTTCTTTTAACTTTTGTAATTTTGCATCATTTTTATCTGAGATTTTTTGTAATTTTTGATCTAACTCAGTTTCTTTTTGTTTTATCTTTTCTGTTTGACTTTTAAAGTCTTCCTTTTCTTTCACGAGCTCCTTGTATTTTTTGATAAATATATGAAATAGAGTACGCAAAGAATCTACTTCTTTCGGAGTAGAACAGAACATCATTTCCATAACGCATAACACATCGCTTTCGGATGTATAGGATAACTCTTTCTGATTCGCAAAAAAGGAAAAGAACTGCTGTATCTTGTTTTCAGAGATAGAATATCCGTTGTCTTGCAGAAATGTAGTAAAGTGTAATAAACTATCTATAATCATATTATGTACCAACCTTTCCGATCAACGTAACTCATCTAAAGCACCGGAAATAATAATCTTGTCTCTGTCATCTTCATTTTTCACTAACATGCAAAGGGACAAATCAATGTCGGCATCTTCTTCCATAGATAGAATATAGCTCATCCAGTTCTTTGCTTCTGCAATGGATGGATTTTGTTTTAGATTCAGATGATTAATTTTATTCATGCAGGCTGCAATGCCTTTTGCCAATGTCTCAGATGCAGATGCTTCCTGTTTTAAGATTTCAAACATTTCGCTTTCTGTTTTCTTTGGTATGTAAAGATAAGCACATCTGCGTTTCAAAGCATCGGACAGTTCACGATAGTTGTTTGAAGTTAAAAATACGATAGGACGTTTATCCTTTGGGCAGGTGATAGTTCCAAGTTGTGGGATTGTTATGGAAAATTCGTCCAAAGTCTCCAAAAGTGTATACTCAATCTCTTCCGATGACTTGTCTACTTCATCAAGCAATAGGACGTATTGTTGCTCTCCAGATAAAGCTTCTAATATTGGTCGGCGAATTAGAAAGTCTTTTCCATAAAAATCAATGTCTTTGGCAAGCTCTATTGCTTCGTTGATGGATTTTCCCAAAAGATTGTTTTCCAAGGCAGTCTTGATAGATTCAATTGTTAAGAGCTGTTTTTGATAATCATAGTCGTAGAGAATCTTATCAGCTGTCAGTCCTTCGTAAAATTGCACACGTAGCAATGGCAATCCAAGCATTGCTGCTGTTGATTTTGCAAGAAATGTTTTTCCAGCTCCAGGCTCTCCTTCAACTAAAACAGGCATACCATTGTTAATCGCTGCGGATACTGCAAAAGAAATCTGTTTCGTTGGGAAATACCCAACCTTTTGCAGCTCTTTGTAAATCTTATCAGTTGAATAATTCTTTATCATTAAATAATCGGACAATCCATTTTAATAAGAAACAGATTGCCCTGCCTCCTTTACTATTAGTATATCCAAAAACCTCTGAACGGTCAACGGAAAATCCAACTTAGAAACAAGCATTTTTTTAATTCTACAAACTAGAAAGGTCAAATTTATCTCCTTAACTTGCGAGCTGCTCATTTTTTCCAAATCATTACATACTCTTTTTGATTCGTATTATCATCAATATTTTCAGATTGAATCACAAACTGTTCCCTTTGATAAAATTGTATTGCACGAGTATTTTTCTGATACACGCATAAATTCATATTAGATTTAACACATTTTACATATTCTAACAACCGTTTTCCAATGCCATTCGACTGAGCGCCTTCCCTTACAAAAATCCCTTCAATATGTTCCTCCGATAATCCAATAAATCCGTCTATTTGCTTCGTTACGTCATTTTCATACACATATATTTCTGTTTGTGGCAAAACACTTCTAACTATCTCATAATTATCTGTCCAATATTCTTTTGGAATGAAGTAATGTGCTTTAATGTTTGTGTCAAGCCATATCTGCATAATAGCAGTTAAATCATTTTCCTCAAATGCTCTGATCATAACAATTTATCTCCGTGAATTCCCATTAATCTGTTTCTATGATATAATTTAATTATATCAGTATTTTATGAAATTGACAACTTTTTTGATAACTTGGGCGCAGAGATTGGCGACAGGGAAACGGCAAAGCTTGGTGATAAGGAATTTCGTGACCGTGCAACAGAATTGAATAACTGGCTTATGGAACAGGGCTGGTAATGCTTGCAGAATCTTAGCTGATATGGTATAAGATTTGTAGGAGGTGATCTTATGACAGATATTCTAATAGTAGAAGACGATAAGGAACTAGCCAACTTGCTGACTGACTTCCTGCGTGACGAAGGCTATATTACGTCAAGCGTGGACAGTGGAGAGCGTGCCGTGCAGCTCTTTGAACGATATGGTGCAAGGCTTGTGGTGCTTGACATCAATCT
>DESG01000171.1 GCA_002361175.1 Lachnoclostridium sp. UBA3320
TTTTAGGCATTTTTTTCTTAAGTTCGTGCTTATGCCTCCCCCCCCCCTTGCGAGGAAAAATCAAAAAATATAAAAAATCAAAATGTACAGAGGCAAAATCGAATTATAAATTGTACTTTGAGAAAATAGATAGTACAACAATGACAAAGTTTTTTAAAAAATAAATGACACACAAGGTTCTTTCATGTTATAATAAGTTTTCAAAAAATCATAACAAGAGAGGTGACCTTGTATGTCAAATCTATTATACTCAAAATTTACTTTTTTACTCAATAAAATAAGTTTTCATTTCTGCCTGAAATGATGAATGTCTAGGAAACTTACTTTTATATTCTGCAAAAATTTCTTTTTTTGCACCAGCAATTCCCATGCATTCCTTTACTTCTCCTACCATTGCAAGCAATACAGCGACTTCTGCATATTGACATCTATGTTGCCCTGATACAATTGCGTCTGCTCTGCTATATACAATTTTTTCTGCCCAATCCAAATACTTCTTTTTTTCTGCCTGTTCCATTGGAAAATATTTTTTCCATCTTTGAAAGCAATTCCAAAACATACTCACTTTATGTTCATGACTTTCCTGTATTATGTCTCTTTCAAAAAACAACATATTTTCTAATTCTTTTGAATCTTCAAATCTAATATAAGCTTCGGTAACTGCACCTGCCTTTGATAAAACAGGATTTTCATATAAATAAAGTAAAAATAACCTGATTCCTATTCGTATATAAGAATAACTCCATCCCAAAGACCCACTAGGATTTTGGGACATTTTTTTCATGGTCTCAAAATTTCCCATATAAAAATTCAAAGTGTAATATTCAGCATCTCTTAAGATATTTTGCCTAAGTTCCGAATTTTCTTCATAATATTTATTATTGTGTTTTATGCTATTTATTATACTCTTTGCTCCCTGTACACCATATTTTTGTGCCATTTCTTCCGTTATAAATAAACGAAGGTAGTTTCTTACTGTTGAATTGGAACGAAAACATTCCCAACAGAAACGCATTACATTTTCTTTATGCTGCAAGTAATCTGAAGCTGTTGCTGCTTTTAAAGCAATTTCTCCACGTATCACTAGATTTTTATCAATTTTTTCAAGTGCCTTTTCAGCAGCTTTTTCCATTTCTGCATACATATGCTTTGCATCATATTCTGCTATAACTGCAAGATACAAAGATGGGTGTATAGACACATTTTCATCTGCCATTTTGAGCAAATTTTCTATACCATCACAATACAGAATTGCTTCTTTTAAAAGATTTGCCGCCTTATTTCCCTTTTTTGTTTTTAGCAGGTTAATCCAGTCTTCCCAAAATTGTTCTGAATCTTTAAGAGTTTCTCTTCCAATATAAAACATATCTTCTATATGCAGTTTTTGAAAAGTATAATAAGAAAAGTAATAATAAAGTGCTTCTGCTCTCTCTTGTTTATCCACATTCTGATATTCTGTGTATAAAGTTAGTAACGCTAATTGCTTTATATCAGTATTTATTATATTATTTTCTTCCAGTATTTCCAAATCTACAGCGTCGCTTTCTTCATCATATTCCAGATATGTACATACACTCATTTCCCATAGCCATTTATATATTGTACCTGCTTCTGGATAATGTCTGTCATTTACACAATCTTTCGCAAAGTTTATCATTGACATAATTTTATCCCCAATTTCTTGGTTATCATAATACTCAATAATCAAATCGGATTCCCAATAACCTTCGGAATAATCTTCATACTCTTCTACATCAAGATAAATTTTTCCATCATCAATCTGCTGTTGCCATTTTTCAATTTGCTGCATTTTTTCATCCACAAATTCCTGCGACATTTGCATTGGTACATTATCTTCTTTTGTACATACTTTATTGTGTTCTTGTACAAATTCATATAGTTTTTGTTTTTGTTCTTCTGACAAACAATTTTCCATTTTTAATATAATTTCTTGAAGGTCTTTTTTTGATAATTTATTTAATTCTAGTTTCATCATAGTTTATATTCCTTTTGTTTTGCTCAGACATAAATTAGCAATGAAATCAATAACTGTGCTAAGGTCTGTATAACATTTTTTCTATTGTTTTTATTATAGCAGAGATAGGATATTTATGTCAAATATACAGTTTAAATGGTCAAAATAAACGCATGAACGAAAATTCTTTATTTTATCATTAATTAATTGGTTCAATTTCCAATAAAATTTGATAGATGTTTAAACAGATTACATCATGTGTATATAAGAGATAATTATATAGACATATCAGTACCCAGTTTTGGAGAAAGTTTAATAGTAATTTGAAGAAATCATATCTTTCACAATCGGGAAACTGGTTAAAATACGCTTTTATGGAAAAGAGAAACGGAAAAATTTCTATCTGTTTATAAAATTGTTTCTGTCCATTCTTTCTGTTTTTCAAGGTAAAGAAATAGTTCTGCTGGGATTTTGTACGTATCAGGTGAAACTGGTGTTTGTATTACACAGCCTTTTAACGGAAGGTTATGTAGGCCTGTTTCTTTATCAGGAGCCAACCTCATCAACAAAAAGGACGAACTCCCACTATGTGATTCTGGACAAGATTTTAAATATTCCTTAGAATAGAACACCAGATTAATATCCTTAGTGCATTCATATTCTATACCAATATAGTACATTCCTCGTGGACAGCTTTGTTCCAATGCTTCATAGATTTGTTTTTTTGCCTGTTCTAACTGTTCTGGTGTAAATCTTTCTTCAAGCTTTGAGTTATTGTACTGTTCCTCTGTATTTTTCCATACATCTATTAAAGTAACATCATTTATATAACACCTTACTTCATCCCCATAATTATCCACAAAACAAAATGAGCGAGGTTTTCCTATGGTTAAGGTAACTGTTTTTTCAAGTATATGCTGAATGCAGTCTGGTCTGTGTGTTATAGTTATAGGCATTTCTGGTGAATATTTTGGCAATTTTTTCATACCATCAATTGTTAGAGATATTAACTGAAGGTTGTCCCAATTCTCATTTTTAAGCCATTCTGGAGCTGTCCAACCAGCACTCATCATATCAAAAAATAACTGAATTGTTCCATAATCTTCTACTGAATATTTTAAACAACCACCTGTTCCGCCTTGTACCCGTAGCGTTTCACCACCTAAACAGAATTCACTACAATGCAGATAACAGCATTCAATATCTTCATACTCTTTTAGTGTTTTTCTTTGGTTACGAACACCTCTTCTAGTTCTTCTTTCTGGTTCATTGTATGGCTCTATAATGTAGAGTGTTGCTTCATCTGATAGAGTCATGCCAACAATGTGGTATTTTTTATTATCACGTTCTATCGTTTTTCCAATTACAAGTATATCATGCCATTTTGTATGAAAACCCTCTAAAAATGAAAACTCCATAACCATCCTCCATTATTTAATAAAACCATTATAACACATGGACAATAACAGTTCCATTGTGCAGATTGCACAAAACTAAGGGATATTTCCCATAGGCGCGAACTTAAGCAA
>DESG01000186.1 GCA_002361175.1 Lachnoclostridium sp. UBA3320
CAGTTCTTTCATGTTGAGCTTCCTGCATTCCATAAGAAGAATGTTATTGAAGTAAAAAATGGTCAATGTGTATTGTTTACAGGAAGTTTTAACGTTCTATCATTTTCTGTGACATCTAAAAATATCACTCATGTTAGAACAGAAGAGATGTGTCTTGCTCATTATCAAGCTGCAATTAATCAATATCTTTTATCAAAGAAACAATTTGCAGAAAAGTACATTGAAAAAGCATTGCAAGAGATTTCCATATTGCCTTCTGCCGATGTACAAAACTACAAAAATGAGAGGATTGAGTATTTTAGAAAAGATGCTAACCTTGAGGAATTATTTATTGATTACGACAATATTCTTGAGGAACGTAGAACTATGGCAAAATCAGACCTGCTTACAAAAGAGATAGAGGCATTAAAGAATGAAATTGAAAGCAAAATGTCAAATGGCCTATCTCAAAAAGAGGTTGGTTTTTATAGGGCAAAATTGTTTAAATTATCATCTGCAGGCAATGGCTCTATCATAAGTGATGATATTCAAAATGTAATTATTCACTTGCAGAAGCTAATTAATTCATCCACAATGAAGTCAAAGGTGAATAATGCAAGTGATTCATATAAACCCAAAAAGAAAAATGATGCAGGTAATACAGAATCCTATGATAAGATTTTATCTTTAACAATGTCCTTCTATGAATTAGAGCCTACAGATTCAATATCTATTATAAAACATCTCACAGCTCTCTTTTACTTGTCGTTATCCGATAATGCTATAAAAGCAAATATTGGGGACAAGTGGAAGGATAAGTTGATTGCTTTATTGAGCAGCTCAGAATTAAGGAAACTATTCAAATACAATATATTAAAAGATAAACAAGAAGGAGCTTCTCGTGTATTTATAGCTATAGATGAAAAGTTGTATGCTTTTTATAATATCAGATTGGGTAATAAATTGGTAAAGCAATTGCTTCCAGATAAAATCTTTTTGAATAAAGATGATTACCATGATCCATTAAAAAATATTGAAGAATTGTTATTTTCATTATAATTATGTCAAGATTTGAATCATCTAGGTTTGTACGAAACCCTCAAATAATGAATGCTAATGTTTTAATGGCTGCATGTGAGACGTTAGGATGGAAGTATTCTTTGCAAAACAATATATTATTGGTTACTGAAGTTGGAAATGATTCTAACTTCAATGGTGAGTTTGCCTTGAGATTAGATGTGTCAACTAACGAGGTTACTTACAATACTTATTATATGCCAAATGTATATGTAAAAGTAGAAGAATTAAAGGAAAAGTTTCAAGAGCTCAATGCTGAATACTCGAAAAATGCTTTAATCTCTGAATTTGAAAAAAACGGATTTACCTATAGATCGAATTATACTTTTACACCTACAGAAGAAGAAAGGTTTAGTTTTTATATGGAGGCAAAATCGTATGACCCACTAGAAGATGAACCATTTGCCTCTATTAAATTTACTATACTAAAAGACGGAACCATTATAACAGATTCTGACTATTTACCAAATGATGTAAACGAAAAGGCTCATGAAGCTATGGATATATTGGAGCAACATTTAGGTAACAAACGTGTAATGACAAAAAAGCCTGTTCCTGCCAAATATTTAAGTAAAATGAAGCCTCGTAGAACAATTAATTTAAATCAAAATTCATAATAGTATGGAAGATGTTTTTCAGAAACTTATCCTAATGATTAGGGCATACTACCCTGTATTATATCTTCATAGTTACGAATACTACAGAACGAAACAAAAGATTAAGGGTATTGTAGAGCTGTTGCGTAGAGAAGGTAAGAAAGTAAATTACTATCAATGGGATTGTGTATATGGACTTGTTCAGATATTACCTGATAAAACAGAGAAAAGAATTGAGCGTATGCAAAACCCTCTTGAAGTGTTAGCTTATATTCTTAACTCAAAAAAGTCTGGGGAGAAAAATATATTTGTTCTTGATGATATAAATAATCATATTGATAGGGATGAAGTTAAATTGATGTTCCGTAAAATTGCAGAAGCAACAAATAACAATACCCATGCAATTATTCTATCGTCAATTTACAGACTTCCTGCTGAATTGGAAAAGTATATTACTGTATTACAAATACCACTTCCTAAACGTAATGAATTGGGAGAAGTTTTGGATATAGTGGCGAAGCAGTCAAAAGTTGAACTCAAAACAAACCTAAGAAATAGACTGATAGATGCTGCGTTAGGAATGACATCAATGGAGGCAGATTTAGCTTACTGCCTTGCCTCTGTTAAGGATGGCTTTGACGATAAGTCTCCTTTTACTGTATCTTCTGAAAAGGAGCAGATTATTAGGAAATCTGGCATTTTGGATTACTTTCCAAAAAATGAAAGTCTAAAAGATGTCGGAGGTATGGAAAATTTAAAGGAGTGGCTTAAAAAAAGGCAGTTAGCATATGACAAGGAAGCTCGTGATTGGGGATTAAAAGAGCCTAAGGGCTTGCTTTTGTTGGGTGTCCCAGGATGCGGAAAGAGCTTAATAGCTAAAAGTATTGCTTCTAGTTGGAATATGCCTTTACTTCGGTTAGATGTAGGAAAAGTCTTTCAGGGCATTGTAGGGTCGAGTGAAGATAATATTCGAAAAGCAATTGCAACTGCCGAAGCTGTTGCTCCATGTGTATTATGGATTGACGAAATAGAAAAAGGTCTTAGCGGTGTACAATCAAGTGGAGCTACAGATGGTGGTGTGACCTCTAGAATATTTTCTACAATATTAACATGGATGCAGGAAAAGACAGCACCTGTATTCGTTGTGGCAACTGCTAATAATATTAATCAACTGCCTCCAGAACTACTTAGAAAAGGCAGATTTGACGAAATCTTTTTTGTGGATCTTCCAAGTCAGAAAGAAAAAGAGAATATTTTTTCCATACATTTGCAAAAAAATCGTCAAAATGTATCTTCATTTGCTTTAGATATTTTAGCCCAAAAAGCTGAAGGATTTAATGGAGCAGAAATTGAAGAATGTGTAAAGGAAGCTATGTTTACTGCATATGTAGAATCACAAGAATCTAATATTGCTCCCAAATTACAGATGATACATATTTTGGATGCTATCAAAAATACCGTACCTCTTTCTAAGACTATGGAGAAACAGATAACTGATCTTAGAAAATTTGCTGTTTCAAGAGCTAAAAATGCTTCTAAAGAGATTGTCTTAGAAAATAGAATGGAAATGCCAATTCTGCTAACTCGTCCAGAATTGGAACTGGAACGCTCATTCGATTCGGGGTTTTCTGAGAAAGATAGTAAAAGTAACAATATATAATTAGGCGTTAACAAAACGTTGTCCCACCTCTTCCCATTCCGAACAGAGAAGTGAAATGCGTTTATGCTGATGGTACTGCAAATGCGGGAGAGTAAGTGAATGCCAGCCCGGAAGCAAACAGGGATGATAACATGTGATGCACTAACTATCAAATTTTACAGAATTATGTTCGATAAATTTTATTTTTTGAACAATGGTGATGTATAGTTTGAGCAGTCTCGCAACAAAGGGGCTGCTCCTAAAAAGACATCTCCTTTTGGGGAAGAGTTTTAGAAACAATTGGGTAAGCGACTCGCTGATTTAATTTGGGTATCAATTATGATACTTCTGATATCTCTTCTCTAAGCAGACCTCCTGAGCATGAGGGTAAAAGGCTCATTTATAATATAT
>DESG01000160.1 GCA_002361175.1 Lachnoclostridium sp. UBA3320
CTTTAGCTTCGTGGTAGTTCACTAAAACACGATTTATATCTTTATGCAGGGCTTACGATGAATGAAGGACGTGTAGGAGCATGTCTTTTTACAGAGCCAAAATATCAAGTAGACGACACAGCATTGTTTGATTATTCATTGTTTTTTGTGTCTATACTGCATGATTATTATATGGAAACAAAAGACGAGGAAACAAGAAAAGACTTAACAGCTACAGCTTACCGGCAGATAGAACTGGCAGTAAGAGAGATGGATGATGACGGCACTGTAAAGGATAAAGAGGCTTGGTGGTGTTTTATTGACTGGGCAGACGGACTAAATAAACAGGCAGGAGCACAGGGTGTTCTTATATATACCCTTCGCCATGCTATAAAACTTGCAGAATTTGACCAAAATGAGGAAAAAATAAAAGAATACAAAGAATATCTTGAAAAAGCAATTACAGGTGCAATGAAGCTATGGGATGCAGAAAGTGGATTCTTTGTAAGTGGAAGCGAAAAACAGGATTTCCTGGGCATCACAAGTATGGATGGTACTGGCAGATGTATTTGGGGATAAAGCAAAGAATGCACAGCTTTTGGAACATACAATTGTGGTTGACCCAAAAATTCGCATGGTAACGCCGTATATGTATCACCATTTTATTGAAGCTCTTGTACAAAATGACCGTAAAGAGGTAGCACTTAGTTTTATGCGTGCATATTGGGGAGAGATGGTAAAAGATGGGGCGGATACTTTCTGGGAGCTATATGACCCAGCGGACAAAGATGTTGCACCATACGGTTCTAAAATGGTAAACAGTTATTGTCATGCATGGAGTTGTTCACCATCTTATATCATACGAAAATACCTTATTTAAATAAATCCTCTTGAATTGAACTAAGGTTTGATTCGAGGGGAGTTTTGTGTTGTTGGTCATTTTCTGCAATATGAAGCCATTTTCTGCAAAAAAGTTAAGTGACCATTAAATGTATGATATAATATATCAGAATTTTGATGTAGGTTCTATGATTGTGGAATTATATTTTAATAGAGAATAATATTTTTCTGATATTATGTGTCTAGGAGGAGGTAATAAAGAATGTATACTCGAAAATGATAAAGTTTGCCATACATCAAGCAAACAATATAATATCTTGAGACTTGTTCTTGATGCTTTTGGCAAAATTAATCGTGCTTGAGTATAGAAGTAATGGTAAAGAATGGACAGAAATAGATTGACAAAAGCTGATCTTATGGCGAGGACAAAACGAAAGGAGAAAAAAGTAGTGAAGCAATCAAAAGTATTTCTATTTATTGGCATTTTAATGGTGATGGTAGCTATTATCTTTTTTGTATTTGCTTTGAACCATCCCGAAATGTCGTTTAATTGGTCAAATACAATAACTTATACTATTTATATAGTATATTTTGTTGTAATGGTGGCTATGTTTATTTTATCGGTTGTATTTAGGAAAAAGTAAGTAAGAAGCCCCGTCAAATGACGAGGCTTCTTACTATATGAATTTAGTCTATTGATTGCAAAGCAAGTTTCTCAACAAAGAAATGAGTCGCAGTAAACAATAAACTACCTACTATGCCAATGTTATAAACTTAAGGTTATTTTGTATTAACACTTTTGATTTTGTAAAAATTTAACACCGTGTTTATCAGGTAAGTACAATAGATAAATTTTGACTATGTTTTTTGTGCAATCGTTCAGTTGATGACATTGTTTTTTAGACGAGTGGTACTTTAGTATTTGTAGTGTTGTCGTTATCGCTTAGAGTAGGTAATAGTTTTAGTTTTGGAACTATTTAAAATGTCGTGTGGCGTAATTCCTGGTTCTCCATTACCACTAACCTCAATATCAATTCCTTCATTTTTATAAGCTGCCCATACTAATTCAGAACAGTACCAATCTTTTTCGTCTTTGCTTGTATCTTTGGCTAAATCAAGTTTGTAGTTTTTCCCAAGTTGACTTGTGCAGAAACTTACAGCATTATTGATGTTAGTTGATGTTGCTCCATCTACCCGAAGAATTGTTACAGCTTTATCGTCAACACGAGTGTCGTCTAAAATACTTCTTTTTACGCCTACGTCAATGGCTTCAATAATACGAATGTATTTTGTTCCATTACTTCTTGTATAAATTCCTTCAACGATAGCAATATGACCAGTAATACCAAAACCTCCGTTGGCTTCATAGATAATGTCACCTTTCTTGACTACATTAAGCAGATTGTATTTACTGTATGTTGCTTGAGAGGGACAAGTTGTTCCAGTATTGTAGTAATACGTATTGCCTCCGCTTGAAGAGCTTGAATAAATTTGTATATCAGGAACGGAAAGAACTTCATAGAAGTAATTTTCATATTCCGTTGCAGATTGTCCATTATAACTGGAAAGGAAGTCCTTAAATGTCATGTCTAAGTTAATTCCGTTTTCGGTTGCGTGAGCTGTAACATTATCATAGGCGACCTGTAAATTGTCTGCTGATTGTGTTTCACTTGCAAAGGCAGTTATGGATATTCCCATAGTCATAACAGCGGATAAGCCAAAACAAGTGAGTTTTTTAAAAGATTTTCTAAGCATATAATACCTCTCTTTCTGGAAAAAGTGAATTGTTACGCATGTTCATTAAAAACGATTATAGTAATTGAGTCCGATATAAACTTTCTAAGTATTATTGAATCGTATTTTCTGAACATAAAGTTGTAGTATGGCAAAGCAAGTTTTATAAAATTTTGTTTCGCATAATATAAAAAAAGGCTTTATATATGTTTATCCCTCCTTAAATCCTTTTTAAATATACTACACTTATATTATAACATAGCATAATCATTTAGCTTGTCCATTTTCTGCATGATTTAAAGTGGACCACTTTGTCAAGACAAAATTTTTGAAATTTTAAGTTGGATTTCAAATATATG
>DESG01000099.1 GCA_002361175.1 Lachnoclostridium sp. UBA3320
AAACATGCTCGTCATACCAAAAAATGTCCGCAATATAAAAGATTGCGGACCTACAGCTTGTCTTGATTGAATTAAAATCCTACCTCTTCTGTTCCTTCAAGATAAAGGTTCCCACGACGGTTGCCAAGCTCTGGATTTTTCAGATAAATATACCCGTCATATTTGGCGTATCCTAAATCTTCCATAATATGAGTTTTACTATGAAAACGAGCTACATGATCGGAGGTCTTGTATTCATAGGATGATATTTCAATTTTATATTCAGGACAAAATCCTAACCGATTACGTGGTACTGTAAATGCTAACTGTAAGTTTTCTGGGTTTGTGATAGCAAGGACTCCATCACCGCCTTTACGATTGACGTAATATAGTTCTATCTCCTGATAAGACACATCAAACCCATTTAGCACCCAGTCTTTGCGTTTACCGCAAAAAATTGCCTTGTAATTTGCAAAGAAATCAATATCGTAGTCTTTTTTGACCATATTATCATCCAGATCATCCTCAATTGTTGTAGCCAAATTAGCTAAGTCTTCGAAAGATTGACCTATAGGTTTAGACGAAGAACGCCTTAAAAATACTGGTTTCATTATAAGCTCTACGCCGCAGTATTCAATTAAAGCATCGTAACTGCTATCATCACCAGCAACTACTCTGTAGTAGCCGTTATATAAATCTCGTTTGAAAGGTAAGCTTCTCATATTTTATTCCCCCTATTCTCCCGATGGTTCGGGATAAAAATGTGATTATTGTGTCATCGCTGTACTTGTAAAAAACAAATCAAATACAAGCGAAATCCACAATAATCGAGGGAAATACAATAACAAAACATACTGAATTTAACCTTAAAATGCTAAGACGGTTAGTCGAAACCAACCTCCTTATATATTTATTGTAGCATACTTTGATAAAAAAGTCAATAATAAACTAATTTTTAAATTTATTATTATTACATTACACTTTTAACATCCTCTTTATCCGATTCTTCCGAAAAATCCGCTCCAAAATCATCCGAAAAATCTTTTTTATCCTTTTTTGATTGCTGGTCTTGATATGTGATAGTCTATTATCAAGCAAAAACATAATAGCTTGGCTTAAAAACAATATGAAAGGGGGCAATCGTTATGGTTGATAGCAGGCAAGAGATCAGAAATCTTATGAAGAAGCTGGTCTGCACATATGATCAAGAAAGTGGCTGTATAGAGATACAGATAAAAGAATGTTCTACAAAAATCACATTTCCGCCAGAGACACCTGTACATTTTGAACATAGCATGGTTTCTAAATCAACGTCTATGCAATAAGCTATAAGAAAATAGCATGTAGCCAATATAAGTTATGACAAAAAACAATCCACCAGACCGCTAGACGGCAGTATGGAATACTTTGAGAATTTTTTTGGGTATTCCTGCTGCCGTCTTTTCCGTTCTTTAGAAAGTTGGTTTATGGGTAATTAGAAAGGAATGATCTTATGAAATTTACAAATTTTGAACCTATATCAGTAAATATCGATCTTGAGGGTATTGGAAAAAAGATTAGAATATTCAGAGAAAAACGTGGCTTAACACAGGAGCAGCTAGCAAATAAGATTAGTGAAACATGTGATGCACGCACAATTTCACGATACGAGAATGGAGAATCAGAGATGAGAATGGGGAGATATATAGAGTTATGTGTTGCACTAGAGGTAACATTCAATGACCTGCTCCCAGATAATACATTGCCTGCCGTGGCAAATTGTTCAAGTAGTTACGTTAAATACTGTCGTCTTAACGAAATCCACAAGCTTGCAGCAGACCATGTCATCAATGCACTTTATCTTGAGCAAAATAGTAGCTTTAAAGGAATCTGATGAAAAATCTTATAGGTAATTGATCGGCAGGCGTTACGTGAAATATCAAATAACACCTGCCGATTTTACTTACTTGCTTATTGATATCAAAACTAGTCTATTTCTAAATAGAACTTCTGAACCAAGGTATAATTCAGCAAGACATTCTACATATCAGTAGAATATTCCCAATCAAGCTCAACTTATGCGTCGTTTTCGTTTTAAGCTAATTATGATAACCTATTACTGGCACAGAAGTGTTGGCGCAAATAGATAGCAGCATTCTTATTAGAAATGGGGTGATGGAAATGACAGCATAGTAAAAAAGATTTTGTAACCCACAAATTTTGTAGCTTTAAGAAAAGGAGGAAAACACATGACATTATGTAAATTACTAAAAAGCAAAGGGATATCACAGGAAACTATTGCACAGGAATTAAATGTATTCATGGAAACTGTTCAGGATTGGTCAGCTAAAGAGCAGATCCCCGAACTTTGGCAGATTAAGGCACTGGCAAACATTTTGAAGGAGCATGAAGAAACACTTTTTGATGTCTTTAAGCCAAACACTCATGCAGAAAAAGCTATGGCGGATAAAAAAGAAATTGCTTGGTTACTTAAAGAGATTTTCTATAATATCAAGTCACCACAAGATTTAATCGAATTTTCTTTTTTCTTTGCAGTCCGCCCATCAAAAGGTGCTATTTTATCAAGAGATGACAACATTTTCTTTTTTACGGAAATCCACTGGAAAAAAGATATTGCTGCAATTTCTTTTTCCGATGAATCTGGCAATACTGTAGTACTGACTAGGCATAACATCATAAAAGTAAAACCAATAGCCATAAGATATGATGTGTTTATGTTTATAGTAACAGTGAACTGCCCAGTTTTTCCAATAACAAGAGAGAAATTCTCACCAGATGAATTTGAGCAAGAAGTTTGTATATTGTACAGGAAGGAGGACTCAAGAATATGACCATTGGACAATTCATTAAAATGTATAGACATGAAAATAATCTGACATTAACAGATTTTGCGGAGATGATTAATGCAGATGTAAGTGCTGTTTTAGAATGGGAGGATGACCTAGTACACCCTGAGATACAATACTTATATGAAATATCCAGTGCTACAGGAGTACCTATGCACATACTTACTGATAAAAAGGCATTGGAAAACTATGGCATACCACACAAACGTGTAGTGTATAATATTGGCTTACATACACTTTTTGAAGCAGTATATGATGTAAAGACATTTATTTGCTTTTTGGACGCTATATCAGGTGCAATTAGGCTGATGACACCTAGAATAAGCACTCGAGGGCTTTTATTCCTTGGACATTTACCAGACAACTCAAAATTTGATTTTGCTTCTGATATGGTAGGTATAAATGACATTACCTTTGACTATAAAAAACAGATGATTACGCTAATTTCTCAAGGAAATATCATGGTAATAAATAATAAGAATATTGTTGCCGTAAAACCATGCGAATATTGCAATAACGAGATGTATGGATTTCTATTTTATAGAAACAATACTACGAATCCAGCTTTTAGGCTGGATATTGGAATTTACTACTAACTAGGTAATTTTTATCCATACTGATGAATGCTTATAGTAGCCAAATATCATATAACGGTGTTTGGCTGCTATTTGTTTTCTTAGCACTAATGCTTTTGGTGCAAATTGGTGCATCGTGTAAAATCAGGCTCATATCATCACCAGAAATTAGCTTCAAAAAATATGCTATACATAGCTTTAAATGGAATTACTTAACAGATAAAAGTAAGAAACCCCTATAAAACAGGGGTTTCTTGCTTTTATCTTTGTATCAAAATTGACAATGCAATATGGTGAAACCATATATCCTCGTAC
>DESG01000031.1:0-1151 GCA_002361175.1 Lachnoclostridium sp. UBA3320
TCTATAATATAGCATATCTTAGTTGTGATTGCAATAGCTTTTTGCAGAGAAAATCTAAAGCAAAAACAGATAATGTCAGTGGAATAAAGCATAGAAATTTTAACATAATTTTGAAAGGCAATTATTGATATGGACGGAAGTTTAATTGGAAACCTTATGGGTGCAGGATATTTTTTGTTATTTCAAATTTTTGGATTTATTTTATCATTTAATATATTAAAAAGTGAATCAAGCATAGGAAAAGTATTGTTAGGAAGTGTATTTGGAAATTTACTTACAGAATGGATGCCAGTATTGTTTTCAATGATGATGGGTTTTAATAAACAGTCACATATTGTAGCGTTAATAGTAACTTTTGTTATAACAATTTGTTTTTATTTTTTCTGTCATAATAAATTAAAGGAACAAAAAAATATTGATAAAAACAGTGCTAAAGATGCAGTAAATAATTCCAGTGTATCTGAAAAAAATATAAAATGGTATATTTGTGAATATGGCTATCTTTTAATTGTATTGCCTGTTTTTATATTTTTTGTCGTATTATTATTTTCACATACAATACCATATGACAATGATGGAAATATCTATACAGGACAAGCTACAAATGGCGACATGAATATGCACCTTGCTTTTATAAGCAGTATTGCAAAGCAAGGTAAATTTCCACCAGAATATTCATTGCTTCCTGGCACTAAACTTTCTTATCCATTTTTATGTGAAACAAATTCTTCAAGTATATATTTATGGGGAAGTAGCTTGCGTTTTGCATATATGTTTCCGATGCTTTTTGCTGTCTTGCATGTAATGTATGGTGTCCTATTACTTGCAAAAGAGATGTTAAAAAGTAAAGTAAAAGCTGTTGTTGCATGGCTTTTCTTCTTTTTTAATGGTGGTTTTGGAATATTGTATTTTATTGATGGTGTAAGAGAAGATAAATCAATTTTTTTAAGAATTTTTACAGAATTTTACCAAACACCAACTAATTTTACAGATAAAAATATACGTTGGTCAAATATTATTGTGGATATGCTTCTGCCACAACGTGCAACATTATTTGGATGGGCTATACTTATACCATCGCTTTATATACTTTATCGTGCAGTACTATTAAAAAACAGAAAGTATTTTATAGTTACAGCAGTTATGGCTGG
>DESG01000031.1:1495-2764 GCA_002361175.1 Lachnoclostridium sp. UBA3320
CCTTTAATACATACACACTCTTTTCTTGCAATGGCGTTTGTATGTGCAATGTGGCTGATATGTTCTGCCAGCAGTTTAAAAAATAATACAGATATAGAAGAAAAAAGAACAAATAAAATTGCTATTTGGCTTTTTGTAGGAATTTTGGCGTTGATGTGTGGCTTGGATATTGCAAGATTAAAAAGTACAGTTAATGAAAGCGTTTATTTTATAATTGCTTTGATTGGAATAATATGTACAGTGATAATTTGTGTATTTTTAGCACTTAAATGCTTAAATAATGAGAATACTCGTGATGTTATATTAAATTGGGCAATACTGCTTGGAATTGTCTTAATACTTGCGCTTCCACAACTTTTTAACTGGACTTTCCAACAGGCACAGGGAGAACAGTTTACTAGAGGATATTTTAATTGGGCAAATCTTAATGATTTATATATTTTCTTTTATATAAAAAATATTGGAATTGTTTTAATACTTGCAATTATGGCATTGTTTTTTTCAAAGAAAATGGACTATTTTATTGCATTGCCAATTTTTGCCATCTGGTTTGTAGCAGAACTTATAGTATTTCAGCCAAATGTTTATGATAACAATAAGCTTCTATATATATCATACTTGTTTATGTGTATTGCTGGAGCAAGTTATCTAATAGATGTTACCAAGATATTAAAACAATATGTATGTAAAATGGCAAGTACTGCGCTGTTATGTATAGCATTTTTCCTTGGAAGCATTTCAGCAATTCTTACAATGGGTAGGGAATATGTGTCAAATTATCAGTTGTATAGCAGAGACAGTATTGCTATGTGCAAGTATATTGAAGAAAATACTGAGCCAACAGATGTAATTCTTACAGATACACGCTATAATAATGAAGTGGCAGCATTAACTGGAAGAAATATTGTATGTGGCAGTGGCACTTTTTTGTATTTCCATGGATTGCAATATTCTGCTCAAGAAGATGCAGTTCGTGAAATGTTTGAAAATCCAGAAAATATAGAGCTTTTTAATCAATACAATGTAAAATATATTTATATAAGCAATAGTGAAAGAAATAATTTTAATATTACTTCTGATGATATTTTTTTAGAAAATGCAGAATTAGTACATCAAGAAGGAGAAGTTTGTTTATATCGTTGTAAGAATATTAGTGGAAATTAATATTACACTAAGTAAAAAAATTTAAGTATAATGCTCATATAAATGTGTGCTGATATATAAATATAAAATATAGAAAGAGATTATTTATGAAAAAAGCAATTATTA
>DESG01000031.1:3046-4389 GCA_002361175.1 Lachnoclostridium sp. UBA3320
TATTTATGAAAAAAGCAATTATTATTGGAGCAGGTCCAGCAGGTCTGACTGCAGCATATGAATTACTAAAAAAGTCAAAAGATATTGAAGTTACAGTATTAGAAGAAAGTGATTGTTTTGGTGGCATATCAAAAACAGTAGAGTACAAAGGGAATCGTATGGATATGGGAGGACATCGCTTTTTTTCTAAAAGCCAAGAAGTAAATGCATGGTGGAATAAAATGTTGCCAATGCAGGGAAAACCAGCTTTGGACGATATTTTGCTGAAACGTCATGTATCACTTGTGAAAAATGGTAGTAATCCAGAAAAAGAAGATCAGGTTATGCTTATAAGGCACCGAGTTTCTCGTATTTTATTTAATTCTAAATTTTATGATTATCCTATTTCACTTAAGCTAGAAACTTTTAAAAATATGGGAATTTTCAATACTGTTAAAGTTGGAGTTAGTTATCTTGCATCATTGGTACACAAACTTCCAGAGAATAATTTAGAAAATTTTTATATTAATCGTTTTGGAAGAAAGTTATATTCTATGTTTTTTGAATATTATACAGAAAATCTTTGGGGAAGGCATCCACGTGAAATAGATGCATCGTGGGGTGCGCAGCGTGTAAAGGGACTTTCAATTATAGCAGTGATTAATGATGTATTCGGCAAAATATTAAAAAAAAAGAATCGTAAAGTAGAAACATCACTGATTGAAGAGTTTAAATATCCAAAACTAGGACCAGGACAACTTTGGGATGTAACTGCAGCAGAAGTCGAAAAATTGGGTGGTACAATAATTAAAAATGCAAAAGTTACAAAACTTCATAAAAACAAAAATAATATTATCACGTCACTTGTTTACGAAAAAGATGGAAAAGAATGTACTTTAGAAGGAGATTATTTTATATCTTCCATGCCGTTAAAAGAATTGGTTTGTGGCATGAATGATGTTCCAGCAGAACCTAGAAAAATTGCGGCAGGTCTTCCGTATAGAGATTATATGACACTTGGAGTGCTTGTCTCTAAACTTAACTTAGTAAACAAAACTAGAATAAAAACTGTAGGAAATATTGTGCCTGATTGTTGGGTGTATGTACAGGATAGAAATGTAAAGCTTGGTCGTTTTCAGATTTATAATAATTGGTCGCCTTATATGGTAAAAGACTTGCGTCATACTATATGGATAGGACTGGAATATTTTGTAAACGAAGGTGATAAATTCTGGAATATGACGGAAAAACAATTTTCCAAAGTTGGAATTTCTGAAATGATAAAATTAGGATTAATAGATAGCCCTAAAATGGTTATAGATACACATATGGAAAAAGTTAAAAAAGCATATCCAGCATATTTT
>DESG01000031.1:4649-4954 GCA_002361175.1 Lachnoclostridium sp. UBA3320
AGCATATCCAGCATATTTTGATACTTATAATGAGATAGACAAGCTGATTAAATACTTGAATACGATTGATAACTTATACTGTGTTGGCAGAAATGGGCAACATCGTTATAATAATATTGACCATTCTATGATTACTTCTTTTGAAACAGTAAAAAATATTTTAACTGGAAATAAAGATAAAACAAATATCTGGAATGTTAATGCAGAGCAGGAATACCACGAAAGGAAAAATAAATGAGCAAAAAATTAAATACTAAAAAAATAAAGTCATTTTTTTTTAATTTTACACCACTTTACAACTTTTG